>SZPB01000282.1 GCA_030263535.1 Cytophagia bacterium CHB2 | reverse complement strand
TGTTCGGTTAGTTCGCTGAGGACAATCGATTATTTGGCTATTTGAGTCATTCGACCATTTTCTTTTGCCGTTGCTGTTGCTTTTAAAAAGCGATCCCTGCTGCGGTAGAGAAACCTCGAAAATTTTTTGAAAAACCTCATAAATGGCGTTTGACTGTCACGCCGTCATGCTAGCCCGAAAAACCTCGCCGACTTTTCCCTTGCGAGTTGAAGGCAATAGGGTTATCTTTTGACGCATAAAAAATCCTTTACAGCGTTTTTTAAATGCGTGTACAGGATTCGTAGCCCTGCCCCCTTGTGGGGCATTGTTGCAACCGCGAATTTCATGGCTTCAACAGCCGCCCATCCCGCAGCGGCGGGAGGCGGGGACTACAAACTCTGGTCATCCAAATGAAAAACGCTGTAAGGTAACAACACCATGAGCACACGCGACCAGATCAAAAGCGAGATTGACAAGTTGCCGGACGAGGCCTTGCAGGAAGTCCAAATCTTCCTGCGCTTTTTAAAGACGAAGCCGCCCGCGGAAAAACGCAAACAGCCATCGTTCAAATTAAACGGCCGATTTGATAGCCTTGATATTCGCCGGGAAGCGTATGAGTAAGAAGCTGCTGGAAGCAGCTCTTGTCGCTTTGTTCGACATCACTGATTCTTTCACCGTTTTTTACCCCACCAATTGTATCTTCGTCATCTTTCGAAATCTGTTATTCAAAATGCAGTTATAGAATCCGCATACATTTTTTCGCAATGATTCCACAATTTCAAACCTCATGACCATCGAACTCCACAACTTCAATCACACCACCTCCTCTGCCGAGATGTGGCAAAAGCTCACACCGGAGGCGCGGCAACGCCTGCAAACGTTGCGGCGCAACTTGCGCGGCGTCACACTCGATCTCTGGGGCACGATTCTCGCCGACCACCCGGCGCCCATCGACACCGTGGTGTTCAGCGCGCAGCGGCAAAATTTTCTTGGGGAAGAATTGCGCCAACACGGATATGATAAAACCGCGGATGAGGTCAAAGCCGCATACAAACATGCCTGGGAATATTTCGATCAGCTTTGGTTTCAACAAATCGCGTTCGGCGCCGAAGACGGCGTGATTGCCATGCTGAAATTCTTGCAAGCCGAGCTGCCGGCAGAGAGCCTGGCGGGCGTGATCGATTTTTTCGAAAATCTCAATACCCCGCCGCCTCTGCTTGACGGTGTGCAGGAGGGCGTGCAGCAACTGGCGCAAAAATATCCGTTGGCCCTGATTTCCGACACGGCGTGGACGCCGGGCCGCGTGCTGCGCCGGATTCTCGCGCATTATGATTTGCTAAAATGTTTCCGCGTGCTGGTGTTTTCCGGTGAGGTGGGACATACCAAGCCGCATCCCGAAATGTTCAAACGCGCGCTCGCCGGCATTGGCGTCGAGGCGGGCCAGTGCCTGCACATTGGCGACATTCAACGCACGGACGTTGCCGGCGCCAAAGCTATGGGCATGGCCGCCGCCTGGATTCATCGTCCGGAATATGCTGGCAACGCGCAGGAAAATCATTCTCCGGATTTAGCGGTGACCGGCGTCGGGCAGTTGGCGCAGGTGTTATTGCATTCAGAGGGAAGCTTGTAGAAATTTTGCTGCCGGACACTTTTTAGAAATAAGCCTTTTAGCCACTGATTTACACGGATCTACACGGATTTCAAACGCTTCAGAGATTTTCTTGAAAGAAACTATTGTAAGACATAGAAAATGATCAGTGAAAATCCGTGTTCATCCGTGGCTAAAGAAAAAGTGTCCGTTAGCAAGGTAAAAATTCAGTTCCAGATAACAGCTTCACAGGATTCTTCTGAATGACAAGCTCGCCAGGCAAAGCAAAACCGTTATTCATACTATCATTCCAGGAGCAACCCATGCGACGCGATTTAACGTTGGCAGGCGTTTTGTGCAGCATCATTTTGGCAAGTTGTGCGCCCCAGCCGCAACCGTTTCCAAATGGCAAGCTGGTTGATTTAAGCTATTCCTTTTCTACTGAAACGATTTACTGGCCCACGGCACAATCATTCACTTTGGAGAAAGTCGCTGATGGCATAACGCCCGGCGGATACTATTACGCCGCCAACAACTTCGCAGCAGCCGAGCACGGCGGCACGCATCTAGATTCGCCGATTCACTTTGCGGAAGGCAAATACACCACAGATCAAATTCCGCTCGAACGATTGCTCGGCGCGGCGATTGTGATCGATGTTTCTGCTGCCGCTCTGGAGAATCGCGATTATCAAGTGCAGGTTGCGGATTTTGAAGCGTGGGAAGAAACGCATGGCAGAATCCCCGACCGAGCCATTGTGCTGCTGCACACCGGCTCCGGCAAGTTTTGGCCGGATCGTGAAAAATATCTCGGCACCACGGAAACCGGGCCGGATGCCGTTCCCAAGCTGCATTTCCCCGGCTTGCATCCGGAGGCGGCCGCCTGGCTGGTGAGCAATCGGCAGATCAATGCCATTGGCATCGACACGCCGAGCATTGATTATGGGCAATCGACTTTGTTTGAAAGTCATGTTGCGCTGTTTGCGGCGAATATTCCCGCGTTTGAAAATGTCGCGAATCTCGAGCAATTGCCGGAAACCGGCGCGCATGTCATTGCCTTACCGATGAAAATTCAAGGCGGCAGCGGCGGGCCGCTGCGGATTATTGCGATTGTGCCGTGAACAATCCGCCCGGGCGATGAGTCTTTGACAAGCTGCCTTCGACAAGCTCAGGCAGCGGATAGAACCGCCCGGGCGATGAGTCTTTGATAAGCTGCCTTCGACAAGCTCAGGCAGCGGATAGAACCACCCGGGCGATGAGTCTTTGATAAGCTGCCTTCGACAGGCTCAGGCAGCGGGAGTAAAACCGCCCGGGCGGTGAACGTTTTTCACAAACCGTTTGCAAAGCCAAAATGCAAGCGGCCCGCTGGCAAGCGCGATTGCGCCCGGGAATAGATAATCTGCGCCGCCGCCGAACATGGCGAACAAGCCGATGGCGATCGGTGAAATGACGGTGAAAGCGAGTCCCCATTTTCCGCCGGGCACACGAAAATGGCGCGTCAAATGCGGGTGACTGCGCCGCAACTTTGCCAGCGCGAGAAATTCCAAAAACATTCCCGGCAAAATTACCCAGATATCCATTTCCACCAAACTGCGAAAATCAAACCACGAGACCAGGCTGTAGATGACGGAGCTGAACACGATGGCGAATACCGGTGTGCCATAGCGCGGCGAGATGCGCGCAATCGCTTTCGGCAAGTAACCGTCATGCGCCATGGCGAACGGAATGCGGGAATAGGACAGCAGCCAGGTGCCGAACAGCGCCATGTTCGCAATCACGCCGGCGAGCGACACCCATCCTCCCAGCAACGGCCCGCCCAGCGTTTCTGCAATTTTGGCAAAATGTCCGGACTCCCAGCTTTGCCAATTCGCATCTACTGCCAGACTCACCAAAATCGGCAAGCCGTAACTCAGCAGAATCATCGGAAAGATAATGCGCAGCGCGCGCGGCAAAACACGCTCGGAATTTTGTATTTCTTCGGAGGCCGAGGCGAGCGCTTCGAATCCGCTGATGAACCAGATGCTCATCAGCAGGCCGGAGCTGAACGTCGCCATAAAATTTTCGCCGGGGGGCAGCAGCGGGGTGAAGGGATTTTGTGAAATCTGCGGCACGCCGAGGATTATCATGATCACGAACGGCGCGAGCATCAACACCACGAAGATCGTCGAGCTGGCGCCGATGACTTCGATGCCGCGCACATTCAAAAACGTGAAGAACCAAATCACCGCCAGCGCGATGCCCCAATGCGCGAAGGCGTTCATGTGGGGGTAGAAGAATTCAAAATAATCCGCCACCAGCACGGCATAAATTGCGCAATCCAAAAACGAGCTGAGCCACCACCACCAACCGGCTTGAAATCCCCAAAAATCACCGAACGCGGTTTTCACCCAGCGATAAAGCCCGCCCTCGAGCGGCAGCGCGCTGGACAATTCCGCCGACATAAACAGCAACGGCAATCCCCAGAAAATTGGCGTGATGAGCAGCAGGAGAAAAGTCATGCCCGGGCCGACGCTCTGCACAAATTCTTCCAAGCCGAAGGGGCCGGAGCAAACCGTGACATAAACCAGGCACAGCAAGCTGCTCCAGCGCAGCGAGCGCTTGAGCAACGCTTGCCCGGTAAACAGAGGCGCGGGCAACGCCACGGTTGTCGCTTGACTTTGCGGGGGTAAATCCGGAGCCGGGGCGGCCATGCAGTTTCTCCACGAACGATGTTTGCATAACGGAAGCAGGCAGTAGCAGTCGCATCGAAATTGGGGCGGAATCTACACGCTCGGCATTAAAGAAGCAAAGAGATTCTTGGGAATGCGGATTGTGGATTTCAGATTGGGGATTGAAGGCCGGGCGCCGGGGATAGTAAAAAATCAGTATTGAAATGCAATCACTACAAGAGCACTCTTTGCTTTTTTAGGAAACATCTTCAACCGCCAATCTACGCGAATGAACGCTAAGATTTTGTTCGCGTGCATGCGCGGTTGTACCCTTGTTTGGTTGTGGCTTGTCAACGCTGGGTATCTGTGGACGATCGAACAGCATGCCAAAAGATTTTCTGCTGGAGACAAAATTAGTACACGTGAAACCGCCGCCTCATTGCATCAAAGCTTTCAATTCGGAAAAATTGTGTATGACGAAATCCGGCTGCAAGGGCAACAATTTTTCGGCGGGACGAATGCCGTAGGTGACGGCGCATGTGGTAATGCCGGCTGCTTTTCCGGCCAATACATCATTCTCGCCATCGCCGATGATTAGGGCGCCGGCTGCGGGAACGCCAAGCTGGTCCAAAATGAAATGAACCGGCTGCGGATCCGGTTTAAGCTTGAGATCCGGCCGCGCGCCCACGATCACATCGAAAAACTTTGACAAGTCGAGGCGTGCGAGCAACGGTTCGGTGAATTCCTGCGGTTTATTGGAGAGCAGGGCCTTTTTTTTGTGACGAAAATGTTGCAACGTTTCCAGCACGCCATCATACAAGCGGGAGTGATCGACGAGATGCTCGGCATAATAAGCCCGGAAAAAACGCAGCGCGGTTTCCAGGTCGTTTATTTCGGGATTGCCCAGCGCGCGCGCCACCAGCGTGCGTGCGCCATCGCCGACAAAACCGGTGAGAACCGCAAGCGGGAGCGCCGGCCGCCCCAATTGTTGTAAGGCATGGTTAACAGCCGTCGCAAGATCAAGGCGCGTATCCACCAAAGTTCCATCGAGATCAAAAATGAGCAAAGACTTGTCGCGGAGCATCGTTTTTTCCTTCGTTGAGTTGAGTTTGTTTGTTGTAACATGCGCGGAACGGCGCGGGCAAAGCGCAAGATTCGGCTTTCACTGCCGAACTTTTGCTTGCTTCTCCAGGCGCATTTCCCTAACTTTCCGCCATCATTTGGATTTTTGCGGGCAAAAAATTGCTTTTGTGCAAGCCGGCAAACAAATTTTGTGATGCAAAAAATGATCATTTGACGCCGGTTGACGGTATAGTAAGGCGCATTTGCGCAGATCGCCTGTAACGCTAAACAGTTCCAGACCTGGCAAACCGGTCTGATACGATGACGAAGAACGCATAATCGATTGTTATGAAGAAGCAACTTTTCTTTGTCGAAACGGTGGAAGGCCCGCCGTTCGTCATCAAAATTCGCTTTGAAAGCAATGCGCCCATGCCGGACCTGGTGGCGCGCTTGAGCACGTATCTGGAGATGACGTTGAGCCAGGATAAGGCGCATTACGTCATCGACATGGAAAATATTCCGTTTCCTTCCGTCAAGTTGATCGCATTGCTGGTCGCCGCGGCGCAGCGCGCGCGTCTGCGCAATGGCGAGCTTAAGCTCGAAAAAATTTCTGACACTGCCAGGAATAAGTTGAACGCGTTCACCGCCTGGAGTTATCTGGTCGATCCGCCGGACACGGCCGCGCTTCCCGTCGCGATTGCCTCGGCCATTCCCGCTGTCGCGCATGAGGAAGGAAGCGCCAACCCTCTCGCTGAAATCGCGGAACCGCCGTTATTGCTCGATCTTGACAACGATTTGTACCCGGCAACCGATATCAAAAATTTTGGCGATCTCACCGCGCTGAATCTGGCGGAGGCGCAATCGTTCACGCTGCGCGTGGAGAGCAGCGTTTCCAAACTTTACCAGTTGTGTGATTTTGTCATCGAACACGCCAAACTGGCGGGCATGAACGCGCGTGAAATCGGCAAGATTCGCATTGCGGTTTATGAAGCCTGCTTGAATGTAATCGAACATGCCTATCATTCCAACCCCGAAAATTGGATCGATCTCACGGTGCAATACAACTCTGAGCGCTTCCTCATCGTCATACGTGATACCGGTTTGAGCTTTCAGATGAAACCGCAAACCGATTATGACGTACAGGATGCCGTTGCCAAACGCCGCACCGGCGGTTTCGGCATGCACATTATCCGCCGTTCTGTCGATCATTTGGAATATCATCCGGATCGCGTAAACGGCAATCGCTTGATCATGTTAAAAAATTTGCATTAACCCGCATGAATGCCAAACTATTGAACCTGTCGCCCGATAACAGTCAAACTGCAGACAACGAAAAATCCTCCTCGCGCGCGCGGTTGGACGAGAAAATTGCGCAATGGCGCAAGCGCAAGTACAGTACGGCCGCGGTTTTTCTTTTCCTGGGTCTGCTCGGCCTTTTTTTGCCGGTCATTCCCGGGCTGTTGTTTTTAGGCGCAGCATTTTGGCTGGTCTTTCCCAAACAGGCGGAAAAAATCTGGGGCAACCTCAAACGCAAACTGGGGCGGGAATAAGCCTTGAAACAATCACAAATCCTCATTAGATTCAGCGCAAAACGGAAACAAACATTCATTTGAATACTTGACTGGAGGATGACCATGCCGTTCATGTTTTCAACGATGGATCTGATTTTGTTGGTGCCGGCCATGCTGTTCGCCTTGTGGGCGCAATGGAAGGTCAAAAGCACGTACAACAAATTCAGCCAGGTGCGCTCGCGTTACGGCCGCAGCGGCGCGGAAGTGGCGGCTTCGCTGCTCAATCGCAACGGGGTCGGCGGCGTGAGTATCGGACGTTCGGAAGGCATGCTGTCGGACTACTATGATCCCACCAAGAAGGAAGTCCGCCTCTCCGAGCATAATTACGACGGCGATTCGATTGCCGCCTTGAGCGTGGCGGCGCACGAAGTCGGGCACGCGATTCAGCATAAAGCCGCTTACGGCCCGCTGGGCTTCCGCACCAGCTTGTTCCCGGTGGCCAACATCGGCTCGATGCTCGCCATGCCGCTGGCCATTGCCGGTTTGTTCATGGGCATGCCGTTTCTGCTCAATATCGGTATCGTGTTGTTCGCCGGTGCGGTGTTGTTCCAGCTCGTGACGTTGCCGGTGGAATTTGACGCGAGCCGGCGCGCGCTGGTGCAACTGCAAAACGGTGGCTATCTCGCCGCGGATGAAATCGCCATGGCCAAAAAGGTTTTGACCGCCGCGGCCTTGACCTATGTTGCCGCGGCCGCGGTGGCCGTGCTCAATCTCGTCCGGTTGTTGCTGCTGCGCCAAAGCAACGAATGAGGTTCGAGTTTTCGTGAAAAAGGGAGGCTGAGTCTTAGGCTCGGCCTCCCTTTTGTTTTTGGGCGTGGTGATTTGTTTTGATCAGCATACGCGCGGCGAACATGATTCTTGGGAAAAAACTCAAGTCAAAAAATTTTTGACCAGCGGGTTTTGTTTTATATTGTGACGCATCACAGGGCGGCTACGCAAGGCAACGCTTGGGTAAAATTAATACTCTTCACGACACTCATCTCTCTTTACAACTTTGGCGCCGCGGATTCGATAAACAGCCGGAACAGGGCGAACAGGTTGACGATCATCTTTTCACCAAAAGATATGCCACACACTCCTCCGCCGGTGGTTTCAGCGCTACTGCAGAGCCCGCCTCGCCTGAGAAAAACGTGCTCCACAGTCCGGTTTTGGTGTTGAACCATTGACCTTGAATCTGGCCGGCCGCTTCGGAAAGATCGACTTTGAAACCGCTGCCGCTTTCCGCATAAATCACATACTCGACTCCGGGATTGCCGGCGAGCCAGCGCCGGTTGCCCAGAGGCACGAAAGTCGTGAACTCCCACCAGCGAATTTCGTAGTGACTATCGTTGTTCCAAAACTCCCGCAACGTTGTCATAACGTGTGCGCCTTCGGCTTGCGGCATGTCGCCGGAAATCGTTGGCTGGTTCATGAGTTTGCCCTCCTGATAAACACAAAACCCGCCAGCCATCGCCGTGCGCCAGACGGCTTTGCGCGCCGCTTCATCGTCACGCGGTTCCGGCGCGTCGATAACAGCGCGCAGGGTTGGGCGTGTTGTGGTGCGGCTTGAGGCCGGCAAATCCTCCTCTGTTTCGGATTCCAATTTTAGAAATGGGTGATGGTAGGGATCATTCGCCGCAAGCAAGGCGGCAAATTCGGCCGAACCGTTTGAGAGAGTTTCCATCTCCGCTTCAGACACTGCAACCCAAATGACATTGAATGCTGCATAGCGATTCACCAAATATTGCACGAAGCGCGTGACTTGTTCGGCTGACGCGGCTTGCATCT
>SZPB01000281.1 GCA_030263535.1 Cytophagia bacterium CHB2 | reverse complement strand
CTTGGGATCGAGCTGCTGGCCTTTATCGATCGTGGCTAGTAGCGATTGCAACACTTCTTTGGGAAGCTTGTCGCGCATAACGTCCATGTTGAACGTGTGCTCGCCAAAGATGGAATTGATGTCAGCAGGCAACTGTTGTGGCGCGCTGCGCAAGGTCCAACTCTTGGCTGCCGCTACCACGTCATAACGTCGCGAGGAATTTTTTGACACAGTAGAATCCTCCTAAAAGAGTTTAACATGCCGATCAAATCCTGATGCCGAGTCATCGCTCACGGATTTGACATTGATTGTCGCCGTCTGGGGCTTGACGGTTGGGGTGGAAGATAAGTTTTAAGAATGAATTTGAAAAGAGCTTTTTCTTAAAAAACGTAATTTTTTTAATAATTTTAAGAAATTGTCTTTGTGTATAAGATTAATGCATGCTTTCACCTTGATTAATTATAAAAATATAAAATTCAAATATATGAATATTTATTCATATTCATGGGTTTTGCTGGCGCCGCCACCGCTAGCTCGCGCATGAGAGAGCAGCAAATTCTTTAGAAATTCGACGTACGATGATTGCCGGTAAGACCTCTCGGAGGGTAACAACGAATTTTAAATCATTCCAACTCTACGGATACGGAAACGTCTATGAACACTTTCCGGAAGGACATCGTTAGATTCCGCCAAGCTCAGCGCGCCATAAGCCAAATCTGCAATCGGCTCCGCTTGAATTGAAATCAGACGCCTTCATTTAATGATCATAATCGATGATGAAGCCATCCTGAGGATGCGACGGAGTGCAATTGCCTGACGCTCAACTCAAAGGCAAATTTCTAAATGAGACCTGCTGCCTGGTCTCTCCAGAATAAAATCGTTGTTACAAAAGCAATAATCTCCTCGGGCAGACAAAAACAACCAATCGGAGAAAGAGATTTGCATCTGCGGAGTCGTTTCCATCCGTTGGCGATTTCTTTTGAGTTGCGGTTTATCCGCGTCGAGAGGGATTACTTTTTCTCCCAAATTCCCAGCACATTGTTGTCGGGATCGCAAATCAACGCAAAACTGCCGCTGCCCTTGTCCGGCGCTTTGTTACTGATGATTTTTCCGCCCAATTCGGGCAGGCGTTGCAGCGTGCCGTCAATATCTTCCACCCGGATGTAAATAACGACGCCCTGTTGGCCGGTGTGTTGCTGCGAATGATAAAACGCGCCATTCACACTCTCTCCGGTGTCGAAGAGCATGTAATCTTCCTCTTCGACAAGATCCATTTTCCACTCGAACAACTCGCTGTAGAAACGCCGTGTGCGTTCAAAATCTGCGCTGGGGATTTCAACATGAACAAAGCCATGAGCCATTGGGCCTCCGTTAGGGCATCGGCGAGAAACCTTTACACAAAATGATTTTGCAGGAAAGAGAGATGATGCAAGAGAGGTGTGCCTCGCGCAACATGATCATGAGAGAGCCTGAACGGCCAACCACTTCATGCGGCGCGAGGCGCGCGGAACGGGAATGGTTTTGCCTACCTCACAAAACCGGGGGAAGTCCTCGAACGCGGTTTATTCGCTTATTTCACCGCTTTTTTTACGCGGCGCGACCGGCGCAACCGCAAGCGTGCGGCCGCCAGTTCCAAAATACGATGGACCATGCGGCCGTAGTCGAATCCGGCTGATTGCGCCGCCATCGGAATCACGGATTCCGGATCGAGATCAGGATTGGGGTTGACATCGAGCACCATGGGCGCGCCATTCCACAAGCGAATGTCCATGCGTGCATAGTCACGGCAGCGCATCGCGCGATAAGCCGCAATCGCCGCATCTTCCAGCAAGCCGAACAATTTTTCATCGACCTCCGCCGGGCAAAACCACTTGATGCCGGTCCAGCCGTCGGAGTCGGGATTGAATTTCGATTCGAAGGTGTAGATCCGATCGTGCATATCGGAATACCGCGAGTAATCCAGCTCCACCGGCGGCAACACTTCGGGCTTGCGATTGCCCCACACCCCGACATGAAATTCGCGGCCATCGATGAATGGCTCAACGAGCGCGGGGGAATCGAATTCTTCTTCAATGCGAAGAATTTGACGCGCCAATTCAGCGCTCGACTCCACCACCGAAGCGCGCGAGATGCCATAGCTGCAATGTTGATTTGCGGGCTTCACCATCGCGGGATAGTACATCCACTCCTTGACCTGGCGGTGGTGCATGGCCTGGCCGGGCGGCGTGGGCGCGCCCGCGCTCAGCAACGCTTTCTTGACGATATGCTTGTTCTGCGATTTCTTCAGAGTGCGCGCATCCGCCCCCGTATAAACAAAACCGCGTTGCTCAAGCTCCTTCGCGACTGAAGCATCGGACCACGGCTGGCCGGCAAACCCCTCGCACCAATTGAAGACGATCCATTTATCCGGATCATAATTTGACAACGGCTCCAAATCTTCTTGAATCTGCACCGGCGTCGCACGCAGGTTCATGCCCTCCAGACTGGCTACCATGTAATCGACGAGACGCAATGCATTCGTCTGATCCGCTTTCGGCCAGTCCGTATCTAGATTGTACAACACGACAACACGTTCGAGCGCTTCGTATTTTTTTTCCGCCATTCGGCCTCCACAACTTTCGTTCACGATAAATCTTTATCACCGGGTAAAAAACACATGCACATGGTGTGAGTGAAAGATTTATCTCTGCAAAATTTTTGTGAGAATATGAATCACAAATGATAATTGCAAGCAATAAAATGAAATGCGCCGGAAAAAGTTTGCTCGCAATCACATCAAAATTATTTCATGCAACAATCATGAACCGACAACATGATTGCATCAACAATGACATTATGTTTATCGTTTAATATTTCTGCGCTCCTCAACGCGCACACGTGAGTTGACGCCCGCCGTCGATGTTGAACGTGACGCCGGTAATCCAGCCGGCGCGCTCCGAAGCGAGAAACAATATTGCTTCGGCAATTTCCTCGGGCGTGCCCACGCGCCCGATGGGATGCGTTGTCTGGCTGTGCGCAAGAAACGTTTGATACTTCTCTTCGTCCATGCCGCTGGCGCGATGCAGATTCGTGCGCACCACGCCCGGATTGACGGCGTTCACGCGCACGCCCGAAGGCGCCAAATCCAGCGCAGCGCAGCGCGTGAGCTGATCGACGCCCGCTTTGCTGACGCAATACGCCAGCACGTTGGGAAATGCGCGCGTGCCGGTAACGCTCGACACATTCACGATGTTGCCGCGGGTTTGCTGCAAAAACGGCGTCGCTTCCTGCATCAGGTGAAACACGGCAGTGAGATTGAGACGCAACATGATCTCCCAGGCTTCCGTCGTGGTCGTTGTAATCGAACCGTTTGCGATAATGCCGGCGGCATTGACGAGAATATCGAGTTTGCCGAATCGTTCGACGGTTTGTTCAACCGCATGTTTGCATTGCTCGACCTGCGTGACATCGAACGGCAAAATGATGTGCTGGCCATCGCTTTTTTCGATTTCGTCAACAACCTTTTGCAAACTTTCCCGGCTGCGGCTCACCAGCGCGAGATGCGCGCCCGCTTTCGCCAAAAGCAACGCCGTGGCCCGGCCAATACCGCTCGAAGCGCCGGTGATTAATGCAATTTTGTCGGCAAATTCCATAAATCTTTTCCTTCCGAAGTCATTTTTGAATCGGCAAAAGGTAATCACCACAATCGCAGCAACGATTCCGCTTCTGCGGTTTACTCCAAAAACAAAAGCTTTCGCGTTTGCGCTTCGTTACCGGCGATGAGGCGATAAAAATAAACGCCGCTTTGCAAGCCGCTCGCGTCGAACGTCGCACGATAGTCACCCGGCGTTTTGATCGTATCGACCAGCGTCGCGACTTCACGTCCGGTTATATCAAAAACGACGAGCCTGACATGCGTGCGCATGTTGATCGTATACTCGATTTCCGTGGTGGGATTGAACGGATTCGGAAAATTTTGTGCAAGTGTGAATGTCGAGGGCGGCGGCGCGGCGATGGTTGTTTCCACTGTGGTGGGATTCCCCATAATAAAATCGGCAAACACCGGCAAATGATCCGAGGCTTCATGCAAGGCATTGGCAACGCTTGCCGTCACTGCGCCGTTCGGGCCGGAGTTAATGGCTTGATTGAAATGATTGCCGTCGTTGCCGAACGCGCGATAGGAACCCGGTAAAAGATACATTCCCCCGGGCGTCAAAACATTTGCCGAGACGAGCATAATATCGAAACGATCGTCCAGGCCGCCGGCGCTGCCGTCGCCGAACACCGTGGTGCGCGTCGATTGCGTATGGATGCCGGCAAAGCTGACGTTGTTATTCCAGGTGCCCAGCGCATTCAAAGGATCGAACAAACGGCCGTCGTTATCCGGTTGGCTCTCAACCAGCCGTTGAAAACCTGCTTCAGAAGAACGATAGGTATTGAAATCGCCGGCGACGACGAAATTTTCCTCAGGATTGAGGCCGTTCAAATAATTGCGCAGCGTCGAAGCTTCGTTGGCGCGCTGGCGTTCGTCATTGAGTTCTGAGCCGGCTTTCAAATGCACGGAGAACATGCGAAATTCCACTCCGTTCGCCAACAAAGAATACGCAAAAATATCGCGCAGGCTCGTGCGAATCTGTTGCGCGCCCAGCAGGGTGACTTTCGAGGTTTTATAAAAGAGGGTGTTGTCCAAATCAAAACCATCAAAGTACGGCGCGCTTTGATACAAATTGGATTGATTGAAATTCAACACTTGATTCAAAAACAAAAGCTGTCCGTCAAGACTCTCCAATTCCTGCACCACGAGGACATCCGGCTTCAGCGCATTGATAACCGTGCGAAAATTGGGCAACCGCGCCACGCCTTGACTGCTGGGAAAGAATAGCAAATTGTAACTGGCAATGCGCAGCGTATCGACCTGAGCAAAAACATTCCCCGCACTCAAACATAAAAAAATAATGATTCCAAAAGATTTTCTTTTCATGAGTAATTGAGGTTTTGAGTCAATGATGATACTTCTTCATGAGCTTCGGTAAACGTTGGAGTGGCAGCGCGTAGGCCGTGTTACCATTGATGCCCACCGTCGTTTCCGCCATGCACAAGGCATTCAACACCGCTTCTTCGGCGGCTTCGCCGGCAGCGTGATGCGCACGGCTAATCCATTCGTCGTTGAAGATTTGAATGTTTGTATAATCATCGTCCGGCCGGATTTTAATGCCAGTGGAAAAGAACAGTAATAAATCACCGGAACTGTGGGAGGAGCGCGCGCCGGTACGCGCCAGGCCCAAAGCCATGCGTTTGCAGAGGCGTTGTAACTGCGCGGGAATCATCGGCGCATCGGTTGCACCGATCACGATAATCGATTTTGATTTGCGCCCGTCCTGCGGCTGCAAATCGGAAATTTCTTTGCCCACGGGAACACCATTAATCGTGAGTTGCTCGCGGCTGCCGAAATTCGCCTGCACTAAAACGCCGAATGTATAACCGCCATGCGAAGGCGGCAAAACGCGCGACGACGTTCCAATGCCGCCTTTGAAATCATAACACACCATGCCCACGCCGCCGCCAACAACCCCCTCCGCCACCGGACCGCTTTTCGCATTCGCCAGCGCCGCCAAAACATGTTCATCATCGAGATGGCGGCCTTCGGCATCATGCAAAAACGCGCCCCAGGTTTCCGCGACGACCGGTACAGGCACAGGTTTCGTATCGCCAATTTCAGGATACGTTTGCAAGAACCAGGTGAGCGCGCCGTTCATCACGCGCCCGAGGTTCGAGGTATCGGTGAGAAAAATAGGCGAGGCGAGCAAACCGGCTTGATCGATGCGCCCAACGCCGGTCATCTCGCCGTTGCCGTTCAACACAAAACGTCCGGCCGTAACGTTCTCATGAAAAACATCATCACCCGGCATGATCACCGTAACACCGGTACGAATGGGTCCGCGGCCGATTTGCAATTCGCCCTCCCCTTCCATGCGTGTGCAATGTCCGACGCGCACACCGGGCACGTCGGTAATGGCGTTCCATGCTCCGGTCGGCAGCGAACCGACAACGATGCCAAGATCACGCAGACGCTTGCGCGTTGAGGATTGTTCATGTGACGGGTTGATTTTGAGTGCCGGC
This sequence comes from Cytophagia bacterium CHB2, assembly GCA_030263535.1. NCBI lineage: Bacteria > Pseudomonadati > Bacteroidota > Cytophagia > Cytophagia bacterium CHB2. Next base: position 2,538 of record SZPB01000281.1, on the reverse strand, counting down.
GCACACGCGGAAAGGAGCGCGGCACTCGCGATTTGCTGGCAAAACGTTCGGCGAGAAATCAAGCGAGAAGAAGTCGGCATAGATAAGCGAGTCGTAACCGTGCAAGTCCAAAAAGGTTTTGCAATATAACACGGAAGACAAGGTGTGTCAAGGTGTTTTTGGTTTGCAAGGCGAGCAGCATGAAGCATGCGCTCGCGCGCACGTCTCGATGCTGGAGCAGAACGGGACTAACCGTTGAAACGAGAGGGGATATATTGGAAGAAACCCCACGCCTGCGCATGGGGTTTATGAAAATATTGGGCATACTACGAATTCATTTACATCGCCAGCCGCTCACAAAAGGCTTGAATCTGCGGAGCAAAGCCCAGAAAAAATGCTACAAACCATCTACTTCCCTTTGCGCACATAAACATCGCCGTTAAGCGTTTCGAAATTGATCTCCGGCCCGCCGCCGTTGATCTTGCCCTGCATGGCCTGCTCGATGCGCAAGCGGTATTTGCCGCCGCCTTTTCCGCCCTCTTCGATTCGCTGCGTTGTCGGTTCCATCTTCATTTCAAAATCGCTGTAGATGTCGCCGTTCTCCGCTTTGAATTTGATATTGGCGCGCAAATCTGCGGGAAACGTCACGTCAATATCGCCATTCAGCGAGCTGAACGACATGGGTTTGGCCGGATCAACCTTGACGAACGTGACGATGACGTCATCGTTCAACGCATGCGCAATCGCGGCGCCCGAAATTCTCGACAATGTGACCGCGCCATTGACATTCTGTACCTCGATCTCGCCGCTGATGTCCTCGGCTTTGATATCGCCGTCATTCACACAATTCAGCTTGAGTGAGGTTCGCGTGGGCACTTGAATCGTCAAATCAATCGTGCGTTGATGCGAAGAGGTTTCCACTTGCATGACGTTATTGTGCTCTTCGACAACCAGTCCGGTGGTGTTGACCGCCAGCCGGCGCAGGCCCTCGGCCTTTTTGCTCGATTTCTCTTTATGCTTGTACTCGCGCGTGCGCACCTGCGCTTCCACGATCACTTCCTTGCCGCTGTAGCCTTTGACGGTAATCCCGCCGTGCAAAACACTCACCTCCACAACGCCGGGACGGGAAGGATCGCTGAACGGCACGGCGATCCGGTCGCCGGGCAGCGCTTCCTGGCCATGAACGGCGATTGCGCTGAACAAAAGACAGATGATCGCATACGTATTGCGAAAGGAATTCTTCATGATTAGAGCCTCATAATAGTGTTTCTTCTTGATTGCAAAAACATTCGTGCACTACTCCCGCTTGAGCATGCGAATATCGCCGTTGAAAGCGTCAAACGTCAGTTGCGGACCGCCGCTGCCGATGCGCACGCGCGAGAATTCGTCGCTTTTGTAAATATAACGGCCATGTTTACGCTTGCTTGTTGGTGATTTGTTGGCAAGATATGTCACTTCGAAATCTGTGTAGATCTCGCCGTTGAAGGTTTTGAAACCGGCCTCGGCGGCCAGCCCTTCGCGAAAGATGATCTCGACGTCGCCGTTGAGCGAACCGAAATAAGATTCGGCTTTGGGATTTTGCTGAAAGAGAACTTTGACGCCGCCATTCAACGCATAAACGCTTCCGGCGCCGGCGATTTCAGACAAATTCACGCCGCCGTTGACATTCTTAATATCAAAATCACCCGCAACGTTTTTGACTTCAATCTCACCGTCGTTGATCGCACGCAAATACAGGCTCGCCTCACGCGGCACGCGCAGCTCGAAATCCCAGTTGACTTCATAGCCGTAATAACGCCAGCCGCGATAATTCACCTCACCGTTGGAGCGGCGAAACGGGCCGTCGACGTACAGCTTGACCGCGTCTTCCTCCTCGGCAATATCGAGCACGACTTGTTCACGCGCCTCTTGCAACTTACTTTCGGAAGCCGCGCGCAACGTTTTGTGAACCACCAGTTGCACGTCGCGAATATTGTCGCCCACCACGCGGATCGAACCGGAGACGTTATCGACCAACACGTGCTTGGCTGCGTTGGGATTCTTGAATTGCAACGTCCGCCGGATTTCTTCTTTCTTGACGATATCCAAATCCGGCCCGAGCTGTGCGCAGTAAATCAACACCGGCGCAAAAATCAGCAGCCGCGCTAAGTTGTTCTGCAACATAAAATCATCTCCTCACAAATGGAATGGCGTAGACTGAATCGCCCATTGTTTTTTTGAGCTGTTTGCCGGCTTGTGTCACATCAGAGAAATTTCTCCACTGCACATTGTTTCGCTATTAAAGCAATTGTTGAATGCCCCATTCCACGCGTTGTTTGACTTCATGATTGAGCTGTTCATCTTGCAAAAGCTGGCGAAACGTGTCGAGCGATTGTTTCTCGCGCATTTTTACCAGCAGATCGATCAACGCAATCTGCACCAGTGGCGAGGTTTGCCGGCGCAGAGATTCCACCAGCTCGTGCCGCATGCCGGCCTGGTTGCCAAACGAATAAAGCGCATCCACGGCCGCGAGCCTCACGTTGACATTCGGGTCAGAGGTCAATGTGTGCAACAATGCCG
>SZPB01000280.1 GCA_030263535.1 Cytophagia bacterium CHB2 | reverse complement strand
GCATTCGTGGCAACACCGGAAGGCGCTTTTCACGGCTCGGCGGGAGTGACGGTTGCCGTGCGGCCGACATCTGCGATTTCCGGCAATGTCAAAGCTGATGACGGCACAACTCCGCTCTATGGCGTGGTGTGGGCCGAACGGGTTGCCGGCTCGCCGTGGCACGGCCAGGCGCAAATCGGAGAAAATGGCGACTATCTTATTGACAATCTCATTCCAGGTTTGTATGTCGTGCGCGCGCAAGCCCGCGGTTTTCTGCCCGAATTCTACAACAACACCGATCAATATGTCGAAGCGACGCCGGTGCAGATTGCCGCGCAGGATACTGCCATTGGCATCGATTTCGGTTTGATGCGCGGCGGCAGTATTTCGGGAAAAATCACGGCTGACGCGGACGGCTCGCCTCTTGCTGGTGCGCATGTGTTTGCTTCTCGCGTCGTTCGCCCGGATTTCAGGCATCACGCCGTTACGGGTGAAGACGGCAGTTACACCATCGAGAATTTGCCCACCGGAACCTTTGCGGTTTTTGCGGAGGCTGCCGGCTACAAAGGCGAATTTTATGACGATGCTCAAAACTTACTCGAGGCAAAACTTGTTTCCGTAAGCGCGCCCGAAAATGTTGCTGGCGTTGACATGAGCCTCGCGACCGCCAGCGCGATTGCAGGCCGTGTCGTGGATGCCATCAGCGGTGAACCCGTGGCGCGAGCGCTAATTTCGATTTATGGCAATGTTGGTCCGCGCCCGGAATTGGGTTTGCGGCACACGTTTACCAATGAAAACGGCGAATACATTGCCGGTGTGCCGCCCGGCGTTTATTTCGTCTCCGCCGAGGCACGCGGCTATAATCAAGAATATTTTGATGGCGTCACCGATCGCCGCGAAGCCACGGAAGTAAAGGTTGAAGAAGGCGCTCATACTTCCGGCATCGACTTTCAACTTGATCCGCTCAGCAGCATTTCCGGCAAAGTTACGGATCAATTGAGCGGCGCGCCGATTGCCGAAGCGCTGATCTTTGCGTTTCCCGAACGTTCTTCGCATGATCCTGCGCCTCCGCGTACCCCGCATGTTGCTAAGACCGACGAGAATGGCCTGTATCGCCTCGAGGGGTTGCGCAGCGGCAAGTATTTTGTCATGGCGGAAAGCCGCGGTTATCTCAACGAGTTTTGGCAGGAGGCCTCCAATTTGAGAGAAGCCACGCCAGTTGAAGTGGCGGCAAGCGGTGAGGTCGCGAATATTGATTTCACCTTGGAAAAAGGCGGCTCGCTTTCCGGCGTAGTGGTTTCTGCGGCAGACGGTTCGCCAATTGGCGGCGCGCTGGTACACGTCTGGCAAAGCAACGGTGATGCCGTCGGTCGCGCCGAAACCGGTCGAGATGGCGCTTATCGTGTTACGGGCTTGCGCCCGGGTGATTATCTCGTGCACGTCGAAGCCAAAGGCTTCAAGCCGGTGTTTTATGACGGCGTAGAATCTCGGGCTGATGCTACGCCCGTTCACGTCGAAGCTTCAAATGAAACCAGCGGCATTGATTTCAAGTTGCAACAACTTGACAATCGCAGAGGCGCAATCAGTGGCACGGTGGTTTCTGAAATAGATGGCAATCCAATTCCATCCGCAATCGTGCTGGCGCTGCCCTTGGAACGCGGGCCGGCTGGCTTAGCCCTAACGGATGAATTGGGTGAATTTGTCGTGCGCGGCCTGCGGCCGGGTAAATATGTGTTGATGGCGCATGCGCGTCACTTTATCAGTGAGTTTTATGAGGATGCGCGCCATTATCGTGAGGCAACTCCGGTCCTAGTTGAAAGTAACCAGGAAACTGCCGGCATTCATTTCGATCTTGCGCCGGCGCAACGCGGCCCATATACTCTCGCGGGACGAGTGTTGCGCGGCAATTCGAACATGGGCGAAGCGAATGCGGTGATTTATGCGCTCGAAAATGGCAGCTTTGTCGCCTCGGCAATATCCGACGAGAACGGCAATTTCGCCATCCTCGATTTGCCGGCCGGCGAGTATAAAGTGATGGGCACCGGCCAAGGCGGTTCAGCATACTTCGGCGGCCGGGATGAACATAGCGCGGCCAACGTTGTTCTCAACAACGCCGCCAGCGTGAGTAACGTGACCATCAATTTGCCGGATGCGCCGACCAACGTTGAGCAAACGGCAGAATTGCCCACAACCTTTGCGTTGCTGCAGAATTTTCCCAATCCCTTCAACCCGGAAACGGTGATTCAATATCAACTGCCGGAACGTGTGGCGGTTTCTTTGAAGATTTTCAACGCGCTCGGCCAGGAAGTGATTACACTGGTGCAGGAAACGCAGGACGCTGGCGTCTATAAAGTCAAGTGGGAGGGCCGGGACAAGCGAGGGGTTGCATTGAGCACCGGCATTTATCTTTTTCAATTGAAAGCCGGCGAGTTCAGCATGACGCGCAAGATGGCTTATGTAAGATAGGATGGTTGCCGGTTGATCGGCGCCGCGCCTGAAGTACTCGGCGATAATCGTTGACGAAACAAAAACGGCCCGTGCAAAATTAGAAATTTGCGCGGGCCGTTTTGTTTTCAGGAGAACAAGTTTGTTTACTGCTCCTGAATCGGCGGCGTGGCAGCCGGATTGATGCTGACCACCACCGGTATTTTGAGATCGTCGTTCAAATTCAAATTATAGAGATCAAAATCCGGGTTGTACATGGCCACCAGCCAGAGCGGCACTTGATAGGTTTCGTTGCAAATTTTCCAAATCGTTTCTCCGCGTTTGAGGCGATGCGTCAATACGCTGTCAACTTTATAAGTCGAAAAGAAATCTTCTTCAATGCTGCGATGATACTCGTTGCGCCGGCGTTCGAATTCCGTGGCAGAAACGCGCGCATAAACCAGACGAATGCGTTGCCCGATGCGAATCTCTTCACTGTAACGTAAACCGTTGGCGGCGCGCAATTTTTGCGTGGGAACCTCAAGCCAGGTGGCGTAATGGCCCAGGGTCTCTTCCGGCTCGACTTTGATCCAAAGCGAATCGCCGGAGTGGCGCAAGCGCGACAACGCTGACGGCCGCGTCATGCTGGCGGCAATCGCATCCGGAAACGTGGTTGCGGCGACTTCAACCGGCTGCGGCTGGAGATTATAGGTCACAATGGACTCGCGTTCTTCGCGCGTTATATCCTTGGCGGCGAGAGGAAAAGACTCCGTGATTGCGTCCGGCGTCAACTCGATGCGCGTGTCAATTCTGTTCCGGAGCAGCGCTTCATCCTCGCTGGCATTGTCTGAAGCTCCGTTTGACACACTCGGCTCGCTGATAGCGGGAACCTCAGTGACTGCTTGTTCTTCCGCCACAGCCGCAACAACCGCTGGCTCCGGGAGGGGAGGCGTTGTTTTTTCAATCTCAACCGGTTTGCTTTCGGGTTTAACAATCTTAGCAACGATTGCCGGCGCTGGCTCGGCGCTGGCCACAACCGGCGCGGTCGCGCGCGTTGCCGGTCGCGCTTTGCTCTCCGGAATTTTTAACACGAGGCCGATTGGCAGCTTGCTTCTCAAGTTGAGGTTGTTATTCTCTGCCAGCACTTGCGGCGTCGTGTTGAACCGCCGCGCGATTGCATACAAATTGTCGCCGCTCTGCACGCGATACCATTCGGATTCGACTTGCTCATTAAAAGTGGCTTGCGGATCGATCTTCGCTGCCAGGGCCGCGGCATCGCCACCAATGCGATTGGGCAACCGCAGAACGTAGCCTTTGGGAATGCGCCGTTGCGAATTCAAAACCGGCGGTCGCAACGCGGAATTCAATTCAGAAAATTCGGAATGATTGACATCATAGGTTTTAAGAATCTCTTTCACCGTGACAAAGCGATCAAGCTCAACCTCGACAAATTCTGCCGGGGAGTGATACTCAATCGGACCAAAATAGATATCGGAATTCTTAACGACATCAACTGCCGCCAAGAACTCTGCATAAAAATTGCGCGAGGCAAAACCAAAGCTGCGGCTCTGATAACTCGTGTAGATTTTCCCGAAATCCGTGCCAAACTGGGCTTTTGCGCGCTTCATGCCATTCAAACCGTGATTGTACGCAGTGACAGCCAACGGCCACGCGCCCAATTCACTGTGGTTGAGTTTTAGCAGCTTGGCAGCCGCGTGAGTAGCACGCAGGGGATCGAGACGTTCATCAATGTCGTAATCGATTTTCATGAACAAGCGGCCCGTGTAGCGGGTAAACTGCCACAACCCGGCCGCACCGACTTTGGAATAGGCCTTGTAGTTGAAAGACGACTCGACGTGCGGCAACAGCGCCAACTCGGCGGGCAGACCGTGTTCGGCAAAAATTTTCTGAATGTATTCCAAATACATGCCGGAACGCTGAATGCCAATGTGAAAGCGATCCTTCAGGCCGAGCTGGCCGCGAATCGCGCCCGCGGCTTTGCGCAATTGCTCGGGGTCCGCATTGGCGCCGTATATTTCCAGAACGCGCTGCGCGCGCGTGCTCGGATTCGATAAATCAAGCTTGCGATCGGCGTGCGCATTCAAAATCGCCTTGTATTCGTCTTTGATCGCGTCGACCTTGCGCCATTCGTTGCGGTAGGCATATTCGCCCTGGCTGTTGTCAAGATCAACGATTTCATAAATGATGGCAAGGTTGTTGATGTCGTGAATCAACACCTTGTTGGTGGGATAAACCGCATAAATCTTCTTCCAGAACTCCACGTTGTCCCGGATGACTTCGGGCACCGGGAACGTATTGGCCGCGTCGTTCTGTTGCGCCCGCGGGGCATCAAACCAGGCTCCTAACCACATCACAGCGATGATGATTCCTATCTTCAGCATGCAACCCCTCTGCGAGTTCAAAGTGTTAACGATGATTGTCCGTTTATCTCCTGTGAGAATTGACTGTCCTCGTCAATCTATTGCAAGCACAGCAAATTTTCAAAAATTACTTAGGGATAAATATATCTCCCGAGCGCCGCGTTCGCAGAGCCATATTTTACAAAAAATTCAAAGGGTTCACTGTCTCCTGGCCTTGCGGAACTTATGATGATTCCATTGAACGCCGTTACCAGGGTGAGAGTTCGCTGACCCGAAAAAAATGGGAAGAAATCAGGAAGAACAATGATCAGGAAAGGTGAGATGGCGTTCTCACGTTACGCTCGTTGCAAGCCGTGCCCAAATGCAAACCTCCCGGGAATGGTCACGGGCAGTTTTCCCTGGATTGCGGTATCTCCGAGCAATGCGAGCGCCGCGGCGCGTTCCATCAATCTACCGCCACCGTATGCGCACAGGCTTACGGACATGGGCGGAAGATACTCGAACATGTACGGATCGCCAAACGAAATGGCGATGAGGGGCTTGTGTGCCTCGCGGGCGGCCTGCAAAAACTGCAATGCTTGCGGCGGCAGGCGCAGAGCGCCTTTCCACGCGCCCACTGTCAAATGCAGTTCAAACATCACCACATCCGCCTCGCGGCATTGAACAAGGGCTTGGGCGAGCAAAGCCTCACTCATTCCGGCGCTCAAAAGATAAGATGCAACGTCATGTGTGCGGGCTGTAAGCTGTTCGGCTAAATGCTCGCCCTCGTTGCCGGCAGCAGAATTTGAAATGATGCCAGCCACGATTTTGAGCGGGCGATCATTCGGGAGCGGCAGAATCGCCCCATCATCCTCAAGCAAAGTTATCGCTGCACCAGCAACGTTTTGTGCGAATTGTTGGGCCGCGGGAGTATTGATAAGATCTGCAATGCGATTTATATCGACGGTGCGAAGTTCATGCAGGCCAAGCCCGGCTTTCATGGTCAGCAGGCGGCGCGCTGCGGTATCGACGGCTTGCAGCGGTAACTCGCCGCTGCGCACGGCCTGCACCAGCCGGCGGTGTGTTCTTGGCGTATCCACCGGAATCAACAATGCGTCGACGCCTGCTTGCGCTGCAATGATGGCAGCTTCCGCGGGGTCGAAATGATCCGCAATTCCCTGCATGGTGAACGCATCCGTCGCAACGATGCCGTCGAATGCCAACTCCTGGCGTAAGAGCTTGGAAACGACTTTGCGCGACAGCGTTGCCGGCCGGCCAGAGGCATCGAACTGGGGAAAGGCGATATGCGCCGTCATAACGGCCCGAGCGCCTGCTTTGATTGCGGCCTTGAATGGCAGCAATTCTACCGCGTGCAATCGCTCGGCTTTGAGATTCAACACCGGCAGTTCGATATGCGTATCCGAGTCGGTATCGCCGTGGCCGGGAAAATGCTTCATCGTCGCCAACACTCTACTAGCTTGTGTGCCGGCGACGAACGCCGCGCCCAGGCGCGCGACTAACTCCGGGTCTTCACCAAACGAGCGTGTGTTGATGATGGGATTGCGGGGATTGTTGTTGATGTCGAGCACCGGGGCGTTCGTCCAATGAATGCCGATCGCGCGCGCTTCGAGCGCGGTAAGGCGTCCGATCTCGTAAGCAAACTCGTGGCTGCGTGTGGCGCCAATCGCCATCAAAGACGGAAAAGCGGTGCCGCCGCCGGGCAGAAATGCCGGCAAATCGGGTGCGCGCCCGCGGGCGCGCTGCCAGGGCTGAAAGAATGTCGCGCCGGTTTCCATATCGGCATTCACCAACAGCGGCCACTTGGAAAGGCCTTGCAACTCGTTCGTCAGCAGCGCAATGCTGTACAAACTGCCGCCGGCGAGAATAAAACCGCCAATATGCTGCTCGCGAATCAAGCGGGTGATGCGTTGCCAGTTTTCATGCTCGCGATTCGTAAAAATTGCCGCAAAGTCGACGATCAACATCTGGCCGACCTTCTCTTCTAAACTCATTGTCGCAACCGCTTGTTCGACCCACGTTTGGGCATTGGTTGAAAGAGTCATTTTTTCTGTACGAGTTATCATAAGTGTGCCGGCAAAACAAGACGGCCTCACAGCCGAAAGGCGAACGCGATCGTAACCGCGATCTTCAATCCGTCAATCGCACTCGCAACGCCGTCATACGGTTGCCGCTCTATAAAATTTATATAGTCATCCGGGAACAAACTCAGGCCGTCTGCGATTTTTGCGGGTGTGCGATCCTCCAGCTTTTCCGAGCGCCCGCCGGTATAAACCGGGTAGCTGATTTTGGCGATGAGAAAAACCGGATCGCGGTACAAGCCGAGTGTGATACCCGCATCCAATGCCATTGCCGCAGCGCTTTTATAGGTTCCGCTCAACGCGCTTCTTACCGTGTCGGCGTTTGCCAGCTCGGAGATGATGCGCGCCTTGCGGCTGACATGGACGGTTGCCATGCCATTCACGAAAAAATCGCGCCAGCCGTGGCCCAACTCGCCGCTCACCTGCAAGCTGTTGAGGCGCAATTCCAAATTTCTGATTTCGTCGTTGCCAAATTCTGCGACATCACGGCTGTTGTACGACTGCCAGCCGGCCGTCACGGCTTTGGAAAAACGGCCGGCCTGGCGATAGCCCGCTTCCACTTGCAAGCCAACGCCGGCGTCGAATCCTTTTAAAAATGTCCGCAGCCCCGGATAGTTGACAGAGTTGTATGTTTTCGTAAAACGATCAAGCTCCTCGGAGTTCATCACCATCACGCCAAAGCCGGCGCCCGCCGTGACAAAATGCTGGGCTTGCGCCAACAGCGGCAGCGTGAGCACAAGAGTAAATCCGGGCAGTGTTTTCATCGCTTTTGTTCCGGGTTGGACCATTAGTCGATTGCGGCTGCAATTCTATTCACAAGTCATCTTGTTCAAAGGCGCGAATTCTTTTCTTGAGATCATGCAGTTGTGCGAGCAGGGCAACGGTCTCCGGAGAAGGATTGGTTTCATTCTGCCAATAGGTTTTTCCCAGCTCTTCCAGCAAGCGCGGGCGCAAAGCATTCGCCGCGCGCGCTTGATTCTTGAGTTGTTCGATGAAAAACGGCGCATCAACATCCGGCCGCGCGCTCGACTCCAATCCCTCTTTTTCAAGATCCCCTTCAATTTGGCGCTTTTGCGCATGCAAATTTTCCAACTCCACCCGCCGCCGTTCCAATTCGGCGATCACGCCGGTGATGCGCAGCTTGATCGGCTCGATTTCGTCGTGTTCGTATTGTTCGGCGCAGGTTTTCCAAAACTCTTCGCCCGCCGTCTCCGCCGCGGCATGCAGGCGTTTGGCGTCGGTGCTGTTTTGCGTGCGCAGCGCGAGAATTTCCATTTGCCGTTTTGATTTATCGATCACATTTCCGCTGGCGGCTTCGAGCCGTGCAATTTCGTTTTCGCGATCGGTGATCACCACTTGATACTGCAGCGCTTTCTCGAAAATTTTTTTCAACACGCCGTTGTTGCCGATTTCGTGCGACAAAGCCTGGAACGCGGCGCGGCCGATTTCGCGATAGTGCGTCTCCAGCGCGCGCGTTGCGGCTTCGCGTTTCTGTTCCGCGCCGGCGATGCTACCTACGGTTTTTTACCAAGACGACTTGGCGAGATTCAAGCGGTTAATTTTGCCTTCCAACTCGGCGGCATCGCCGCGATTGCGATGCAGCATGAAAAAGGCGCGGCTGATGCTGTCGCTTTCACTGCGCGGCGGTTTCGCGCTCATCAACTCATAAACCGCTTTGCCGATCTCCCGCTGCAGCCGGCGTTCCTCTTCTTTCCCTTCAGAGAATTGTTGAATGTCGCGGAAGCTCGGCAACAAATCGTGCGCATATT
>SZPB01000279.1 GCA_030263535.1 Cytophagia bacterium CHB2 | reverse complement strand
CACAATCCGAGCGCGCGCTCGCACTCAATCAAGTCACAGCGGAAGTTGCGTTGAGCGATTCAACGCCGGAGGCCGGCGCGCTTGTCACGGCCACGATCAGCATTGATTCGCGCGATTTGCCCGCGGGCGACAATCGCGTCGCGGCTTATCAAGCCAAGCTGGAATGGAACTCCGGTGTTGTTCAATATGTCAGCCACACGGCTGGCCCCAGTCCGTGGAATTCTCCCACCGTAAATGCCGCGAATGCTGCCAGCGGAACCCTTGAGTGGAACCAGTTTGTGGCCGGAGGCATCGCACCGTCGAAATTCGTGATTTTGAACGTCAACTTCAGGGTCATCGGCGCGCCCAGCTCCGCAACAATCATTGATTTGAGTTTCCCGGGACTGATGACTTCTATCACAGGCAATTTGCTGCCCCTACTCGTAGTCAAAGATGCGTTCCTGCGCGTGCGCAATCATGCGCCGGTGATCGATCCAATTTCAAATGTGATCATGGACGCAGGCGCGATGCTCGATGTCAATGTCTCGGCTTCTGACACCGACGGCGATGGCATCACCTTGACGCCGAGCAATTTCCCCGGTTTTGTGAGCTTCATGGATAATGGTAGCGGTCAGGGCTTGATTCGCTTCATGCCGAGCCTTACAGATTTGGGGAATTATCTCAACCTGCAAGTCATCGCCACAGATAACGGCGTGCCCGCATTATCTGATACCGTTTCATTCAATCTCACGGTGAATCAGGCGAATCGGCCTCCGGTTTTGGATGAAATCCTCGATCAAACGATGGATGAAGGCAGCACGCTGAACGTCTCCATCATCGCAAAAGATGAAGATGGAAATAACGTGAGCCTGGTCGTCAACGGCTTGCCTGCTTTCGGCGTTTTTACCAACAATAACGACGGCACGGGCACAATTAATTTTCAGCCGGGTTTTACTGATGCCGGCGCCTACAATCTCGAGGTGATTGCTGCTGATGACGCAACTCCGGCGCTGTCGGATACTGTACGCTTTATTTTGACCGTGAATGATGTGAATCGCGCGCCGCAATTGCAGCCCATCGCCAATCAAATGGTAGATGAAGGCGCAATGTTGGAAGTGACTCTGGCAGCCTCTGATCCCGATAACGATAGCCTGTCATTTTCGATCAACAATTTGCCCGTCTTTGGCAGCCTTGTTGATCATCACAATGGCACCGCTACGATTCGTTTTGCGCCGGGCTTTACCGATGCCGGCGGCTACAATCTCGAAGTTATTGTGACTGATCATGCAGTCGCCGCTTTGACGGATTCCGGGGCTTTCTCATTAACCGTCAACAATGTGAATCGCTCGCCGCAATTGCAGCCTATTGCCAATCAAGTGATGGAGGAGGGCGCGATCCTGGAAGTCGCGCTCGCCGCGTCGGATCCCGACGGCGATAGCCTGTTCTTTTCGGCGGCGAATTTGCCCACATTCGGCAGTTTAATTGACAACCACGATGGCACGGGAATAATTCGCTTTGCGCCGAGTTTCGGCGATTCCGGCGAGTATGACAATATTATTGTCACCGTCACCGACAACGCCAGGCCCGGCAGTCTTTCCAAAACCGCGGCTTTTAAGCTGACGGTAAAGAACGTGATTGAGACGATTGTTTGTAACGTCGCCATCACTAGCCCGGACTCGGGCTTTGCCACATGTGATTCAACCGTCAAGGTTTGTGTTGTCACGGAAGCAAGCGGCGGCGTTGCGCCCATCACGAGCGTCTGCAAAATCAATGGGGTTGTTGTCAAAGATTCATGCGTTGTTGTGCCGCTCAAAGCGGGCAAAAATCTCATTGTTGCTGAATGCGTGTTCACCGATGCGGCGGGCGCGACTTGCACATCAATAGATTCCATTTCGGTTTATGCCAGCCGTCTGGCCAGTACTGTGACCATCACTTCGCCGGCGGACAGCAGCGCAATTTGCGCCTCTTCCATTAATGTCAGCGGAACGACAGCCGTAAGCGGTGGACTCGGCGCAGTGACGTCAACCTGCACAATCAACGGCAATCCCGTTGCGGTAAACGGTGGAGTGTTCGGCGCAACCGTGCAATTGCAGCCCGGCTATAATTTCATCATCGCCGAATGCACTTATCGCGACACCCTGGGTTGCACAACAGTGAGCGCCGATACGGTCGTCGTGCTTTCGGATACAACCGCACCAACCGCGACCTTCGATTTTACGCAACTCCCGCTTATCACCGGAGAAGCGGTTGACGAAGAAAGCGGTATTGCCAAAATCGAAGTTGTGGAAGTCAGAAACCGCGTCGTCATTATCGAGAATTTTACGCCGGGCGACAAGCGCGTGCGATTCCGCAGTGAGAGAACACAGCCGCAAGGCGCGTCCGGCTTCCTGCTCAAGCTTACCAACATGGCAGGCTGCGAGATTCTTGCGGATCCGATTTATTTGCGTCTCGATCCCAATCAAGGGCCGGCGCAATTCACTTTGCCGCCTGCCGATCGTTATCTGTATGTGGACAATCGCGGGTTGGAACGGATCTCCATGAAGATCAATCAACACGAAGTCAATTTGATTGCAGGCGCAGAAGGCAAGGGCCGCGATGGCAACACGTACTTTATGCCTGCTTTTGGCAAGCGCAGCATCGATCTGTTCGAGTATCTCGGCACGGGCGACAATGAATACGTGGTCACAGCCTTCGGCCCGGAAGATGCCAACGCCGATTTCCTGATCACGGATTTCAAGGTTGATGATACCGGCACTGGCGTGGCGGGCGGCCATCGCAATGACGATTCTGTTCCAACCGCATTCACGTTGGCGCAAAACTATCCGAATCCCTTCAATCCTGAAACGCGCATTCGTTTCGAAGTGCCGCAGGGTTGGACGGCGCCAGTCACCTTGCGCATTTTCAATGTGCAAGGCCAGCTTGTGCAAACACTGGTTGACGGCTTTATGCCGCCGGGCCAGCATACGGTGACGTGGAACGCAAGAACTGCCGGCGGACAAGCGGTGTCAACCGGCGTTTACTTTTATCAGATTCGCTCAGGTGATTTTGTCGCGGTGCGAAAAATGCTGTTGGAAAAGTAAACCTCGGCATAGTTGAAAAAGTCGGGTTTGGCCTCCACCAAATCCGACTTTTTTTGTTGCATGCTCAGCAAAATTTCTTAGAAGTGTTCAATGTTTTTGGGCGGTGTTTTTCACATTTAGACGCGCGTCCTCCCTCTCCTACCCGGACGCGGCTTTAATCTACTTTCAGCGATCACAATTTCGAGCATCCTTATTCAAATTCCTTCTGCGGCCAACGCGGACGGTTTTGTTTTTTATTTTTCAAAAACTAACGATTCAGAGTACTGTTCGAGCGCTCTTGTGTTTTCATCGTTGGAGCCAAACGTTGAAAAAGTGAATACATCATCTGAAAATTCACAGCGCCCGAGCGGTAGTTTCTGACAAATTGAACCGTAACTCAAAACTCATGGAGGGTAGACCATGTTCGCACAAAAGCAACGGCTGGCTGACAACGTTGGGCGTGGGAGTAAAACGCCTTTTGCCGCAAAAATTTGGATGCGTCTGAGCGCGTTTGTGCGCGGTGGCGCAGTTCTCAAATTAATGAGTAGCGCTTGCATTGTTGTTTTTTTGTGCATGCCAACCGTCTTTGCCGGCAGTCCGCACACGATTACAATCGACGGCAACAACGATTTTTCTGCGGATGAAGTTGTGGCAGGCACCAGCGGCAGCACCTGGTATTTCACATGGGATGCCAGTAATTTTTACTTCGGCGTCAATGCTGCGGATGTTGGTTCCGGCAGTTCAACCAAGTTTGTCCTTTTGTACCTCGATGCTGATCCGCGTCAAAATCCGCTGTCAGGCTACGGTACGTCCACGGGCGAGCTTTATAATACTCAACAGCCGGGCTTGCCTTTCAATGCCGATTATCATTTCCGTTGGAAGGCTGACAACTTGTTTACCGATTTGATGTCGTGGAACGGCAGCGGTTGGTTGGGCGGCAATAACAGCGGCGTGCAGGCTCTTCAAAGCGGCGCGTTCGTCGAATACAAAATTCCGCGCAGCAATCTCGGCAATCCTTCGCAAATTTACGTCTGCGGGGCGATGATCAACGAGCAAGGCGGCGTGGAGAGCACGTTCTTTATGACGCCGCAATCCAACGGGCCGGTGGGTTATGACAAAGATTTCACGCATTATTTTGGCTTTGCGCTGGTCGATAACCTCTCTCCTGATTTCACTGGAAACGAAGATACCTATCCCGTTGCCAGCATCGCTTCGGGCGATTACAACACAGGCTCGACTTGGACCGGCGGCGTTGCGCCGCATTCGAATTCGAACGTGCTCATTCAAAACGGCCATACAGTTTCCTTGGATGCCGGCGGCGAGGCCAAACACCTTACGATTATTGCCGGCGGCACATTCAACGGCAACGCAAACGAGTTGACTTTTGCAACGAATGCCATTCTCACCAACAACGGCACGTTCAACCCGGGCGCCAGTACGCTGAGTTTTGTCGGCTCCGGCGCGATCACGGGCGCGATTGATTTCAATACCGTGACGATAGCTGGCGGCGTTGACTTTGGCGCCAGCGCGACGGTCAACGGCACGTTGCGCCTCGACACCGGCGGGTATGTGAATATCAACGCGCCGACTTATGGTAACTCCTCTACCCTTCTCTACCATACCGGCGGCAGTTATAATGCTTCCACCGAATGGACAATAAATGCGGGAAGCGGTGTTGGCGTGCCGCACAACGTACAACTCTCGAACGGAACAACGCTGAACCTGCTTTCAGACAACCGCACCGCGCGCGGCACTGTCACCATCGACGCCGGCAATACGCTGAACTCCACCAATGGTATTCTCACCCTCGGCCGCGATTTCACCAACAACGGCGCATTCAGTCACAACAGCGGCAACGTCACATTCAATGGCAGCGGCTCTCGCAGTGTCACTGGCAATGTCACCACGAATTTCAACACGGTGACCGTCAATCTGAACGACGCGGGCAATATACTCGAAACACTCTCACCGATCACGATGGCCACAGATGGCCTGACGTTGTCGCAGGGAATATTTAAAATTTCCAGCGCGTCGACGATAACGCCATTTGCCGGCAATACCACGATACCGGCGACTGCCGGATATCATCTGAATCATGCTAACGCTAGTTCGAACTGGGGCAACTCCGGCTCGCTGACGTTGCAGGGAACGTTAATCATCGATGATGGCGAGATGACTGTAGGCAGCAGCTCCGGCAATGAACTGGATTTGAGTTCTTCATCTTCGGTTGCCACGATCAACGGCGGTACTCTTAAACTCGCGGGGCGAGTACGCGTTAGCGGCTCCGGCGCAGGCAACGGCTTGCTGATCAATGGCGGCGAAGTTGTCGTGACAACAGTTGGAAACGGGAGCAGCACGATAGCGGGATTCAACATGAATGCCACGGGCCGATTTATCATGACTGGCGGCGTCGTGACAATCGAACAAGCCAATAGCAGCAGCAGCAGCGGCGCAAGCGATGTTTTCATCGGCGGCGTCAGCGGCGCGGGCGCGAAAAATATCAGCGGCGGCACATTTCGTTTTGGCAACGCCTCGACAACCGCCGGCTCGGGCATGAGGCTCAACAGCCAGCTTGCGTTTTTCAATGTCACAATCGACAATGAAGCCGACGTAACTCTGCAAAACAACCTCACGGTGAACAACACGCTGACGTTTTTGAGCGGCAATATTAACACGACCAACCTTCTCAGCGTGACTATTCCCGCCGGCGGCGCGGTGGTTCGCACCAGCGGCCACGTTGCAGGCAATTTGCAGAAACACTTTGCACCCGGCTCAAACGTCATGCGCACGTTTGAAATCGGCACTGCCAGCGACTACGCGCCGGTTGATATTACCATCGCCTCCGTATTCGGCGGGGGAACAATGACCTTGCGAACCGTTGCCGGAGATCACCCGAATATCTCATCATCTGATTTTAACGCCGCCAAGAGCATCAATCGCCATTGGATCATATCCGCGAGCGGCCTTTCCATCACAACATACGATGCCACATTCCACTTTGCAAACAACGACATTGATGTGGGTGTGAATGCCAATGCCTTGAACGTGGGGCGATTTGCCGGCGGCTCGTGGACTTACCTAACAACGGGCGTACGCACGGCAACGAGTACGCAAGCCGTCGCTCTGGGAAACTTTGGCCAGTTTCAGGTTGCAGAGTTTAACACGCCCGATCTTATTGCCGACGCCGGCGTGGATAAAACGATTTGCTCAGGAGCCTCTACTGTCATTGGCGGAGCACCAACCGCGTCGGGAGGAACTTCGCCATACACGTATAGTTGGACTCCGATTGATGGCCTTGATGACGCGAATCTCGCTAATCCCACTGCCAGCCCAACCAGCACGACAACTTACACGGTTACCGTGACTGATGACAACAACAACACCGACATAGATGAAGTTGTTGTCACCGTGAATGCTACGCCCGTCGCCAACGCCGGCGCTGATCTCGCCACAACTTCTGGCGTTTCGGCAAAGCTCGGTGCGAATCCAACTGCCAGCGGCGCGGGCCCGTTCACGTACAATTGGAATCCCGCCGCTGGCCTCAACTCGATTACCGTTGCCAACCCAATTGCCACGCCGAGCAGCACCACCACTTACGAAGTCACCGTGGAAGATGCGAACGGTTGCATCGCTACGGATCAAGTCATGGTAAGAGCCGGCAATCTCGTCAACAGCCGCATCAAAGCGATTATCGGGCCAACGAATCTATATGATCCCGTGCTCAACCAAGTGCGCGCGGATATTGCCA
The DNA here is from genome assembly GCA_030263535.1 of Cytophagia bacterium CHB2. NCBI lineage: Bacteria > Pseudomonadati > Bacteroidota > Cytophagia > Cytophagia bacterium CHB2. The sequence goes on along the minus strand of SZPB01000279.1, from coordinate 1,870 downwards.
TCAAAAACATCTCCGGCGCGCCGATCTACGGGCCGCTTACCGCAGTATTCAGAACGCTCACTCCCGGCACGCCGACGATTACCATCCCGAATGCTGACGGCGGCGGAGAAGGCTTGGGCTGTTATTATGACTACAGCATGCTGCTGGGTCCCGATGGAGTTTTATCTCCCGGCGAAACCAGCGGCTACAAATTGTGGATCTTCCAAGAGCATGTCACCCCACCGGTGAGCTTCCGCTTCTTTGCCGATGTGATTGGCGACCTCGACGGCGTTCCGAAGGTTGCAGCGGATGAACAACCTTTGGCGCTGTCGTTTGATCTGCAAAACCACGCGGTGCAAGAGCATTCTGTTTCGAATCTAACCGACCATGTCGCAGAGATTCCCAAAACTTACGCTTTGCATCAGAATCATCCGAATCCGTTTAATCCCAGCACGACGATGCAATTCGACATGCCGGAAGCGGGCCATGTGACGCTGAAGATTTACAACAGCGTTGGCCAGCTCATAAAGCAAGTGGCAAGTGGCAATTATGCAAGCGGACGGCATAAGGTCGTGTGGGATGCGACGAATGATCACGGTGGGCAAGTGAGCACCGGCGTGTATCTGGCAGTATTCAAGGCCGGGAGTTTTCAGCAGGTGCGGCGGGTGTTGCTGATGAAGTGACAACGAATGAAGTCTGGCTTGCGCCCAACAAGTTTTCCAGATCGGCAAAACCCCGGCATGCAAGCCAGACTTCGCTCTGCCTTTTTGTTATTACTCACACAATCGCGATTGCGCGTATCTTAACGGCAAAGGAAGATACGCCCCCATGAATGCAATCGCGCTGTCTCGGCTTTTATCCTACGGCAATGAATCACCGCTGGACCGAATTTTGGCGGAGCTTTCACTCCCAGCAGTCGAGTGGCAGGAAATCCTGCGGCAATCCCGCCGGCATAGTGTTGCGCCGTTGCTGTACCATCGTTTGAAACAGGCTGATGCCGGCTCTGTGCTTCCGGTTGAGGTGTGGGGTAAGCTGCAATCACTGTATTTGCGCAGCGCGGCAATCAATGGCAGCTTGTATCGTGATCTCGCTGAAGCGCTCACGTGTTTGCAGGCCAGCGGCATTGCCGTGATCATCCTCAAAGGCGGTTATCTGGCCCGGCATGTTTATGACAACATCGCGTTGCGGCCGATGGGTGATTTCGATCTGCTGGTCAAAGAAGCTGATCTTCTGAGAGCCAATGATCTTCTGGTCGAACTCGGCTATCGCGTCAGTCGAAACGCCGACACAGAAGCGCTGATCGCAAAATACTATCACCTCCCGCCGCTCATCAAAGCCGGTAAGATACCTGCTAGCATCGAGCTGCATTGGAAATTGGAGAGGCCCTCGGCCCGTTTTGAGATTGACACCGAGGAGTTGTGGCGCCGGGCGCAGCCGGCTGCTTTCGGAGAAGCGCGCGCCTCAGCGCTTTGTCCGGAAGACTTGTTGCTGCATTTGTGCATACATGCTTCCTATCATCATCAATTCCGCTTCGGCTTGCGTTCGCTCTGCGACATCGCCGAAATCATTCGGCATTACCACAGCCGGCTTGATTGGGAGCAATTACGCGAGCGCGCTGAGGAATGGGGCGTGACAAAATGTGTGTATTTGACCTTGCGTCTTACTAACAAGCTTTTGGAAGCAAATGTACCGCACGACGTTTTGCAGCACCTCAGGCCTAAGGAACTGAGACACAGCTTCGTAGCCATGAGTGAGGCGTTTACGTTGGGAGATATTGGCGATCCGTTCATCTTTCGCAAGTTCGGTTCGCTTTGGAAAAACGGACGATGGCGGGATAAACTGATGATCGTGAAAAACAGCGCCCTGCCGGCGCAGAAGACGATGGCGAGAT
>SZPB01000278.1 GCA_030263535.1 Cytophagia bacterium CHB2 | reverse complement strand
ACATCGTCGTGCGCCATCCGCTCAGCGCCAGCGCAGCGCCGGCGCAATATATGATGGGCGAATGCCGCCTGGGCGCCGGAGACTATGCCCGTGCCGAGGCGGCTTACGCCGAAGCGCTGCAAGCTTATCCGGATGACGAAGATGCGCTGCGCGCGCAATACCAACTGGCATGGGCGCAATTCAAACAAGGAAAATTTGAACAAGCGCAAGCCGGCTTCGAACAAGTGTTGGCGCAAAATCCGGAACCTGAATTGGCGGCAGAGGCGCAGTTCTGGCTGGCAGAAGCGAGCAGTAAAGCCGGCAAGACCGAGGATGCCGAGCAGCAGTATGAAAAATTTCTAACGCAATGGCCGCAGTCGCTGCATGCGGGCGAGGCCTATTACGGTAAGGGCTGGGCGGCACTGGAGCGCAATCAATTGGCAGAAGCCGCCGTCTTCTTCGCGCAAGCGGCGGCGCTCAGTGATGATCCCAACCTTCAAATCGAAGCGACGTTGCACGCCGGCGAGGCATTTGCCCGGCAGCGGCTTTTCGAACAAGCACTGCAATATTATCGCACCGCGCTCACCCTCAAGCCCCTGCCAAGTCAGGCAGCGGAAGCGCATTTTCAAATCGGCATGTGCTTGTACAAGAGCGACCAGCTTCGTCCCGCTATTGAAAGCTTTCGCGAAGTCGCGCATCAGCATTCACAATCCCGCGTAGCGGCGGCGGCGCAGCTTATGCTGGGCCGCGCTTATTTTCATGCCGAGGAATATGAACGTGCGCTCGGCGAGTTCAGCGAGGTGCTGATTCATTTCGGTAATAGCGCACACGCGGCGGAAGCGCAATTCGGACTCGGCGAATGTTATTTTAAATTGCAAAAATATGAGCAGGCGCGTGCGGCATATCAAAACTTGATCGACAACTATCCTGCCAGCGAGCGTATCGATGAAGCGATTACCGGCATGCAATGGGCGCTGGCGCAGCAAGGCCGCCGTGCCGAAGCTCTCGCGCTGGTCGATAAATATTTGAACAGGTTTGAGGATCCCGGCATCGTATCGGAATTATTGCTGCACAAAGCCGAACTTCACCTGCAATTGCAGCATTATGATCTGGCTGCTGCAACGTTCACGCAGATAGCGCAGCAATACCCCGGCAGCCGGGCAGCGCAACAAAGCTGGTTCAAAACCGGCTTGTGTCATGAGAAGAACGGCGACACCACGCAGGCGGCCGTTGCCTTTTTGCGGCAAGCGGAATCGTATCCGGCGTCTTTTTACAGCGCCGAGGCATTGTTTCGCGCCGGCGAGCATTTGGAAAAGATGGGTGAATCGACCCGTGCGATCGCGACTTACGAAAATCTTTTAGCAACGCATCCGTTGCATCCTTTCGCTCAGCGCGCGCCCTATCACATCGGCGTCATACAAATCGCTGAACGCCAATTCGAGGAAGCCCGCCTCACATTCGAAAAATTACGCCAGGCATCCACCTCGCAACGCACGCAAGCGCTGGCGCAATTGGGACTGGGCAAGCTCGCGCTGGCGCAAAATCGCCTCGCGCAGGCGCGTTCGCATTTCAACGAAGCCATCAAGTTCGAACAAGCAGACATCGCCGCCGAGGCGCAGTTTGATCTTGGCCAAAGCTATGTGCAGGAGCAGAACGAGCGCCAGGCGATTGCCGAATGGCTCAAGCTGAAACCTTTTTATGATGATTCTCCCGAATGGGCGGCAAAGGGCATTATCGCCGCGGCGCAAGCACACGAGCGTCTGCGAGAATTCGACGAGGCCAGCCGCCTCTATCGCGAAGTCATCACGCGTTATCCGGCCAGCCGGAAGTCCGTGCAAACGTCGCAGCAGCGCCTGGCGGTGTTGCGAGAGAGATGACGACTTGATTCAATCGAAGGAGGGAGTGTGGCAGGGTTGTTTTTGATTTTTTATGCAACGGCGTCGTTGCTGGCGACGATTGTTGTCTGGCAACTTGATCGCCGGCAACGGCAGCGTGAGGCGGATCAATGCTGATGGGACATCTTGCCGTCGGTCTCGCGCTCAAAGCCAGATTCAAACGCGCGCCGTTGCTGCCGCTGCTCCTTGCGGTGCAATTGCTGGATTGGATTTGGCTCATTCTCGTCTGGTTGGGGCAAGAACAGATTCTTCTCAAACCCGAGGGCATCTTTTTGCAGTATGATTTTTCGAACGCGGTATATTCGCATTCTCTTTTTTGGTCGATCTTCTATGCGATAGTCACGTTTTTACTCTTCATTGGCGCTTCCGAGCAAAGGCATTGGGCGGCGCCTTTGAGCCTGGGCGTGCTTTCGCATTGGCCGTTGGATTGGCTGCTGCATGACCACGATTTGCCGTTTGCGAATTTTGGTCCGGACCTTGCCTTCGGCTTGGGTGTGCAAACTCTTTCATCGCCGGCCGCGTTTTTGCTCGAAACGCTGTTGCTTGCTGTGGGATGGATGATTTATTATCGTTCCGTTCGCCGCGACGGCCCTCGCCAGAATCGTTGCGCATGGGGAATTCTGGCGACGCTGCTGTTGTTGAATGTGTGCCTCTACGCCTTTCCGCTGTTGCTCGGATAAGGCGCAACCCGCCGCTTCACCCTCTCCGGCTTTTTGCCCGGCGATAAACTTCCAAATACTTTAACGCCGCGTTATGCCAGGAAAAATCTGCGTGCATGCCGCGGCGCATCATCTCCCGCCAAATTTCTTTTTGCTGAAACAACGCGAGCGCGCGTTGCACGCTGGTGTACAATGCGAAGGGCGTGAAATCGCGGAAGGAAAAACCGTTGCCCTCGCCGTTGAATTCATGATAGTCGTGCACGGTATCGGCAAGGCCGCCGGTGCGGCGCACGATTGGCACGGTGCCGTAGTTCAAACTGTACATTTGATTCAAGCCGCACGGTTCGTAGCGCGAAGGCATCAAAAACATGTCGCTGCCGGCAGTAATCTCGTGCGCCAATTTGTTGTTGAAACCGACGTAGGCGCCGATCTTGTCGGGATACGTGTTCACCGCCCAGCGCAGGAAATCTTCATATTTTTTTTCGCCATCGCCCAACACCACGAATTGCAGCGGCAATTGCATGAGATCGCCAAACGCGGGAGGCAGCAGTTCCAAACCTTTTTGCGGCGTCAGGCGGGTAATCAAGCCGATCACCGGTACGTTTTCATCAAACGGCAGCTTGAATTTTTCCAGCAACGCTTTTTTGTTTTCCAGCTTGGGGGCAAGATCGTCGAAATCGTAACGCCGGGGGATCAGTGTATCCGTGCGGGGATTCCAATGCGTCGCGTCGATGCCGTTCAAAATGCCAAAAAGATCGTCGCGCCGCAGCGCGAGAATGCCTTCCATGCCGGCGCCGTAAATCGGAGTTTGAATTTCTTGCGCGTAGGTTTCACTCACAGTCGTGATCACATCTGCATAAACAATGCCGGCTTTCAAGAACGAAAACGAGTCATGAAATTCATAAGGTCCGCCGGGATAATATTTGTCATAAGGCAGGCCGGCCGCGCCCACGCTCGTCCGCCCGAAGCGGCCTTGATAACCGAGATTGTGAATCGTAAGCACGCTGGCGGTGTGATCGAACAGCCGATCCCAATAGTATTTGTCTTTGAGATAAACCGGCAACAATGCGGTTTGCCAATCGTTGCAATGCAACACCTCCGGCGCCCAATGATACCGCTGCAGGATGGAAATAATCGCCTGCTGCAAAAAAATGAAACGCGCGTCTTCATCAAAATCGGAGGTATACAGCCGGCCCCGGTGAAAATAGTGCGGGCAATCAATGAAGTAATGCTCGAGGCTTAATCCTTCGTTTTTTTTGTACCAAACGTTGAAGGTTAGATTGAAATTGCCGATTTGCAGCGGTATGTCCCGCAATTCACTCGCAAACGTCAAATCGTGGTCCAGCACCTTGATGCTGTCGTACAGCGGCAAAAAGACTTTGACTTCCATGCCGGCTTCAGCCAGCGCTTTCGGCAAGGCGCCGCTGACATCGGCCAAGCCGCCGGTTTTGATGTACGGCACACATTCACTCGTCGCAAACGCGATTCGCATCCAACCTCCTTAGGAACGCCATTTAAATAACATACCCACTTCTTGCAACCGCTAACTAACGCGAATGTACGCCAATAGATTTCTAATTCGCGTTTATTAGCGTTCATTCGCGGTTTGAGATATGGGAAAGTCAGTTAATTCTGATTCCTTAAATCGAAAAATATCAGGAAATGCTTAAAATGCAAGCCGTACACTGGCATTTTCAGTAAGATTTTTCTTCTTCTGGATCTGCGTCGTTCTGCGCCGATAATCTCTCTTCTTCTTCCCACTCTTGCATTCTGCGTTTGATGCGGCGGCGCGTGACAATAAAGCCGGCAACAACGAGCAGCAAGATCGCCGCGCTCCACAACACGGTATCATCCCACAAAAAATACCAACGAAATTTCGCGCGCAGATAATCGAAGTACTCCGACTCGAAGTCCCACAAATCCTTGTTGAAAGCTGCTTGAAATGCGGCGCGTGCATTCTCGTGCGCGGCCAGCGCGCGCGCAAAACGGCCGATGGCGTCTTCACCAAATTTCTGGATGAGATACCCCACGGCATGATAGCTTTCGGAATAAGCCAGCCCGGCTTGCGCATTGCGAAACGTGAGCAACTCTTCGATCTCATCAAACGAAACCAGCGAGCGCGTCGCCATGGCGCTTGAAATCAGCGTTGGCGAAACATGCTGCGTGTCGCCGGAGAGCAATGTTGCCGCGCCCTCGTCAAACCAACGCGGGGCGCGCCCCGGCAACACCATCTCCGCCAGCGTCAAATGCACCAACTCGTGCAGCAGCGTCCCGGGCTTCAACTCGCGATTTGCGCTGGCCACGGGTGATTTGAGAAACATACGCCAATTGCTGACGTCCGCAGCAGCCTCGCCCCAATCCGGGACAACGGAACGCGTGAGATAGTCGAATACATATTGCGTCGGGCAAAGGAAGATCGTAATCGTGCGGCGGGGTTCAAACTCCAGGCGTTGGTTGAGCGCTTGCTGCTGGCGTTGCAACTCTGCAATAACCTGCAGCGCCAGTTTCTGCTCGTTGGCAGCATAAGCAATCACAAAACGTCCGGAACTGTGATATTGCCAATTCTGTGTGAAGGCGGGCGAGGCCAGACCCAACAAGCAAAGGAGGGTGATAACAAGACGAGTCGCCATAATAAAAATAGCGCCAACAAAACTAGTGCACTGTTACCTTAACTGTTGTATGTGTCATTCAGGTGTGGATATATTTTTCATGGTGACAATGTACTAGTGGCCGGAGATGAAAGCAATTTGCAGAAGGTATTTGCTACTGAACACTTTTCAGAAATTAAATTTTTATCCACGGATTTACACTGATCGACACGGATTTCAGAAATCGTTTTGAAGGGCACGATTTCAATACACAAAAAATCAGTAAAATTTTGAGCCCATCCGTGGTTTAAAAATTTGGCTGCTTCCAAATGCCGAGCGGTGTTCTTCAGTGGCTCAAGAAAAAGTATCCGGCAATCTTCATGAAATGCGCGCCAGGCCTGCCTGCAAATCCGCGATCAAATCTTCCGTATCTTCCACGCCGATGGAGAGGCGCACCAAACCGTCGCTCAAACCAATGCGCTTGCGCATTTCCGGCGGCACCGAGGCATGCGTCATCGAGGTGGGATGGCAAATCAAACTCTCAACCCCGCCGAGACTCTCGGCGAGAGTGAAGAGTTTTATGCCTTTGAGAAAATTTTTGGCCGTGTCGAAATCCGCGAGATCGAATGAAATCATGCCGCCGAATCCCGGCTTGCCGTAAGGATCAAGTTGCTGCCGCGCAGCCAATTCACGTTGTGGATGCGAGGCGAGACCGGGGTAATAAACTTTCTGAATGCGCTTGTCCGCGGCGAGCATCTGCGCGATCGTCATCGCGCTTTCATTGCTTTGGCGCATGCGCAGCGGCAAGGTTTTGGTCGAACGCAAGATCAGCCAGCAATCAAACGGGCTGGGCACCGCGCCCACGGCGTTTTGCAGGAAGGCAAGCCGTTCCGCAACCTGCGCGTTGTTCGTCACCACCACGCCGCCCACAACATCGCTGTGGCCGTTGATGAACTTCGTGGTGCTGTGAATGACAATGTCCGCGCCGAGTGTGAGCGGCCGCTGAAAATAGGGGCTGAGAAAAGTATTGTCGACCACCAGCAAGGCGTTGCGCTCCCGGCAAAAACCGGCAAGCTTGCGCAAATCCGAGAGAATGAGCAGCGGGTTGGTGGGCGATTCGACATAAAGCATCTTGGTTTCATTGCGCCAAACATTGGCGACGTTGTCAAGCGAGGAGGTGTCAACGAAATCGAACTGCATGCCAAAATCCTCCATCACCTGGCGAAAGTAGCGCGCCGTTCCACCATAAACATTGGCGGTACAAATGACATGATCGCCGCCCTTCAACAGCTTCGTGACCGTCGAGGTTGCGGCCATACCCGACGAAAAGGCGTAGGCAAATTTGCCCTGTTCGAGCGCGGCTAGATTTTTCTCCAATGCCAGCCGTGTGGGATTGCCGGTGCGGCCATACTCATAACCTTTGTGCACAGCCGGCGCTTCTTGGGCATATGTTGCGGTTTGAAAGATTGGCGTGATCACTGCGCCCGTGGTTTCTTCCGGAAGTTGGCCCGCGTGTACAGCGTCTGTCATGAAGCCCATGCGTTTCCTCGTTGAGTTTGAAAATGTTTATTGGTGAATCGATGCGACTGACGTTATTCCGGTTGGGTGACTCATCGGCAATGTTCAGCCACGGTTTGACTGTGGCTTTAACTCGGCAGATGCCGCGGCGGAGCAATAATGATCAGTGCAGATGGTGATGAATCACGGCGCCAGGCGCGCGCAGATTTCATCACACAAAAACAAGCCTTCACGGCTCAGTTTCAAATAATCCGCCTCGCGCACAAGCAAGCCTTGCGCCTCCATTTTTACAATCTCGCCATTAAAGACTTGCTCAAAAGGCTGTTTGAATTTTCGCGCAAATTCTGCGAGCGGAATGCCGCGGCGCTGCCGCAATCCGAGAAACGCAAATTCGAACATGCGCTGTTGCCGGGTCAACTCTTCGCTGCCGTCTTCGGGCAATTGATTTTCCGCGAGGCGGTCGAGATACTTGCGCAAATTCGCCACGTTCCAGAAGCGCCGCTTGCCGTCAAAGGAATGCGCCGAGGCCCCCAAGCCGAGATAAGCGCTGCCGTCCCAATACTTGATATTGTGTTGCGCTTCGTAACCGGGCTTGGCAAAATTCGATATTTCATAATGGCGATAGCCGTGATCTTCCAAAAACGCAATGGTGAAGGCATAAAACTCGCGCTCAACTTCGGGCGCAAGCGGCGCCAACTCGCCTTTTTGAATCGCGTGATAAATCGGTGTGCCGTGTTCAATCGTCAAATTGTAGGCGGAAATATGATCGGGATTGAGCGCGACCGCGCGCTGCAATGTTCTCTGCCAGCGCCGGCGCGTTTGACTCGGCAAGGCGAACATGAAATCCAAATTCAAATTTTCAAAGCCGGCATAGCGCGCATGCTGCGCCGCCAGCCGCGCCTGCTGCGGCGAATGCACACGATCCAGCAGCTTCAACTCATTTGCTTCGAACGATTGCACGCCCAGACTCAAACGATTGATGCCAACGGCGCGGTAATTCGCCATTTGTTTGCCGTCAATCGTGCCGGGATTGGCTTCCAGAGTAACTTCGAGAACTTCGTTAAACTTGAAATGGGCAAAACAGCAATCGAGAATCGTGGCAATTTGTTGAGGAGAAAGCAAGGAAGGTGTGCCGCCGCCGAAAAAAATCGTTGCAAATTTTTGCCGCTGCCAAAATTTTTCAGCAGCACGCAGCGCAATCTCGCGTTGCAGCGCGGCGATATAATCGGGTATGCGATTGCGGCTGCCGGCAATCGTGTAAAAGTCGCAATAAAGGCAGCGCTTTTCGCAAAAGGGAATGTGAATGTAAAGGCCGGCGTCTGCCACGAGTTGCTTCAGAAGAGGTTAATGTTGCTTGTCCCAACGCTTTGCAAAAGTGCCGAGGATATGCACGCACCGGTTTTAGCCGTTGGGAACAATTTGGGAATATCGTTCAAATAACTTTCCCCTATCTCAAACCGCGAATGAACGCGAATAAACACGAAAGAAGGCTTTCGCGCATATTCGCGTGTATTCGCGGTTTCGAGGAAATGAGAAAGTTATTAAAACGGTATGCCTTAGCTTTTTTTATGGCGTCGCGAAATTATTTGATCGAGTTCCCAATGCGGCCCCAGCGAATATTCTTCAGCCACGCCAGCCAGGGCTTGTCGGTAACGACGGAGAAATAAATCATCAAAGCCTGACCCACGACGTTTTCGCGCGGCAGGCAATCCCACTAGCGGCTATCCTGACTGTTGTCGCGGTTGTCGCCCATCATAAAAAATTGGCCGGGCGGCACGGTGATCGGGCCATAGTAGTCGCCGGATTTCTCGGCATAATTTCGAATAGTGTAAACCTGACCGGCGGGCGTGGTGATTTTATAATACCGCACGGCATGGCCTTCAGCGGCATCGTATTCTTCTTTGAGAAATTCTCTCTCGCCTTCCGGCTTGCCGTCGGTCCAGAACTGGTACTTCTTCGCCGCGGGATGGTTGACGACGCCGGAGATGTGGCCGGAGCCGGCGAGAACGTACTCGACGTCGCCGCCGAAATAGCGGCAGCCGAGGAAGACCGACTTCGCCGGCG
>SZPB01000277.1 GCA_030263535.1 Cytophagia bacterium CHB2 | reverse complement strand
GCGGGTTTGGGGTTGTCGATCAGCCACGACGTCATCGTGCAGCAGCATCGCGGGGAAATTCAAGTGGAAACGGAAGAAGGGAAGTTTACAGAATTTGTGGTGCGGCTGCCCAGGGCGTGACTTTTGGCTTCCAACTTCGACCATTTGAATACACGCCTTATCGAATTTGACAATCAAAACCGGCAATCGCGGTTTGTTCGGCCGCGGCTGACCCTGGCATCTACTGCGGTGAAGCCACGGTCATGGTGTGGTTGAGCATTAGCGAACTTGAACGCCAAGACTCATGAGACACAAAACTCTGCACAAATAATTTCCAAATCCAAAAGGAGATTTATGCGAACCCACAATTGTCGTTGCATCGCGCTGGTTGCTGTTTTGTTGCTGCTACCTTTTTCCTCCCACCCACAATCCGAGGGCAACCAACTCACACCGTCATCGCAGGCACTCGAAAGGCAATTTGACTCTTATTTGAAACGTGAGAATTTGCGCGAGTGGATGAAACGCCTCACGGCGCGACCGCACCATGCCGGCTCAGCGCATGGCAAAGCCAATGCGGAATTCATGGCGGCGCAATTCAAATCCTGGGGCTATGACGCCAAGCTCGAAGAGTTTCACGTGTTGTTTCCCACACCAAAAACACGCGCGCTGGAAATGATCGCGCCGGAAAAATTCACGGCCAAGCTGGTCGAGCCGGCGCTGGCAGAGGACGCCACTTCGAATCAGCAAACCGAACATTTGCCGACGTACAATGCTTATTCCATTGATGGCGACGTTACCGGCGAGTTGGTTTATGTCAATTACGGCATTCCCAGGGATTATGAAGAGCTGGCTCTGCGCGGCATCGAGGTGAAAGGCAAAATCGTGATCGCGCGTTACGGCGGTTCCTGGCGCGGCATCAAACCCAAAGTCGCGGCGGAGCACGGCGCCATTGGCTGCCTCATTTATTCTGATCCGCGTGACGACGGTTATTATCAAGGCGATGTTTATCCACAAGGCGCTTATCGCAATGAAAACGGCGTGCAACGCGGCTCCGTGGCAGACATGCCGCTTTATCCCGGCGATCCTCTCACGCCGGGCATCGGCGCAACAAAAAATGCGAAACGCTATGCTGTAAACGAGGCGCCCACGCTCACCAAAATTCCAGTGCTGCCGATTTCTTACGGCGATGCGCTGCCGTTGCTGCGCAGCCTGGCCGGGCCGGTTGCGCCGGCGGACTGGCGCGGCGCCTTGCCCATCACATACCATATTGGCCCGGGCCCGGCGCAAGTACATCTCAAATTGGAATTCAATTGGGATATCGTGCCGGTTTATAATGTCATTGCGATGATGAAAGGCAGCGAGGAGCCGGATCAATGGATCATCCGCGGCAACCATCACGATGCGTGGGCAAATGGCGCGCAAGATCCGGTGAGCGGCATGGTGGCGTTGATGGAGGAAGCGCGCGGCCTAAGCGAGCTGGCAAAAACCGGATGGAAACCGAAACGCACGATTGTCTATTGCGGTTGGGATGCAGAAGAGCCGGGACTGCTGGGCTCAACCGAGTGGGTAGAGGCGCATGCCGATGAGTTGAAGCAAAAGGCTGTCATTTATATCAATTCGGATTCCAATGGCCGCGGTTTTTTGGGCATGGGCGGTTCGCATACGCTGGAGCCGTTCATCAACGAAGTGGCGCGCGACGTGATCGATCCGCAAAAGCAAATCAGCGTGGCGGAGCGCTTGCGTGCGTTGCGCATTGTCAACAGCAGCGGCGAGGATCGTAAAGAAGCCCGCGAGCGCAAAGATTTGCGCATTGCAGCGCTCGGTTCGGGCTCGGATTACACGCCGTTCCTGCAACATCTCGGCATTGCCTCGCTCAATCTCGGCTATGGCGGTGAAAATGGCGGCGGTTCGTATCATTCAATCTACGATTCTTTCGATCACTACACCCGCTTCGGTGATCCGAATTTCGATTATGGCATTGCGCTGGCGCAAACGGCCGGGCGCGCCGTGTTGCGTCTCGCGAATGCAGAAATTTTGCCGTTCACGTTTTCCAATTTTGCCGAAACCGTGGCAAAATATGCCAAGGAAGTGACAAAGCTCGCGGATGATCTGCGCGATGAAACCGAGGAAAAGAACCGGCGCATCCGTGAGAAAACGCTGGAAAGCGTGGCCGATCCCACCAAGCCGTTTGTTGCGCCCGCGCTGCAGAGCGAAGTGCCCTATCTCAACTTTGCGCCGCTGCAAAATGCCGTGGCACAATTGCGGCACAGCAGTTCTGCATACGAACGCGCCATGAATGATTTCAAAGCGGCGAACAAGCCGATGCCACAAGCTTCCCCAAAATCTCTAAACGCCATTTTGATGAAAATGGAGCGCAGCCTCACACGCCGCGAAGGCTTGCCGCGACGACCGTGGTTCGTGCATCAAATCTATGCGCCGGGATTCTACACCGGCTATGGCGTGAAAACACTGCCGGCGGTGCGCGAAGCTATCGAACAGCGCGATTGGAAGGAAGCCAGCGAACAAATCGAGATTGTAGCGAAGGTTATTGCGGGCTTTGCGGAGGAGGTGGATCGCGCCACGGCGATCGTAACCAGCGCAACCAGGGATTAAGTTTCTGGGCACAACCGGTGGATCATTTTTGCTGTTGAGTCAATTTGAATGACGATGCCATCCAGAGGGAATCTTGTGAAATACTCGGCACCATGCTTACAACTTCACAAGATCCTCCTGGATGACAAACCAAGGGTGGATAAATTTTTGAAGGTAACAGCATACTAGGCCGCCTTCTCCATCGGCAGTATCTTGTAACGATATTCAATCTCCGCGCCGGGCCGCAATTGCGCGCTGACCGAGCAATACGTCTCTCGTGAGAGATTGATAGCGCGTTGCAATTTGTCTTCGGGAATATCGCGGCCGGCTACGCGATATTCCACAATGATCTTGGTAAATTTTTTGGGATAGTTTTCCGCTACCTCTGCTTCTATGCCGATTTCGAAGCTGTCGAAATCAACTCGCATTTTCTTGAGCAACGAGACAACATCCATGCCGGTGCAGCCGGCAAGCGCCATCAGCACCATCTCGCCGGGGCGCAAGCCGGCATCACCGCCGCCGGCTTCGATCGCCGCATCCATCACCACCGGATGATTGGAATAGGCTTTTCCCACAAATCGTAAACCATCAACCCATTTGACCTCTGCCTTCTTCTTTACCATTTCATTTCTCCGATCAACACGTCGCGAATTTCTTTTCAAAACAATCCATTTGTCTCAAGCCCGCTTCATGCCGCAGGCGTAAATCCGTTTCAACTGAAAGAATTTGGTGTTAGGGTGACAACCGCTCGACAACCCACGCGCTTCCCAGCCGGCGATAGCGCAAACGATCGTGCATGCGATTGGGACGGCCCTGCCAAAACTCAATGCTCTCCGGCGTCAATCGAAAACCGCCCCAATGCGCCGGGCGAGGAATCGGTTGATTCTCATAAGCACGCGCGATTTCCTGAAAACGCTGTTCCAGCGTGCTGCGATCCGGAATAACCTCGCTCTGCGCCGAAGCCCATGCCCCAATCTGGCTCTCGCGCGGCCGGGTTTGAAAATAGTCATCCGCCTCCTCTTCCGCCGTTTTTTCGACACGGCCTTCGATGCGGACCTGACGCTCCAACCCCTGCCACCAAAACACCAAACTGGCCCGGGGATTCTCCAACAGCTCGCTTGCTTTGCGGCTGTTGTAATTCGTATAAAAAACGAAGCCGCGTTGATCCCAGCTCTTGAGCAACACAACACGCGCCGAGGGCTTGCCCTCCCGCGTACACGTTGCCAGCGTCATCGCATTCGCATGATTCGGCTCGGCCGCCAGCGCTTCATCAAACCATTTTTGAAATTGGTGAAAGGGAACAGCCGCGGCTTCATTTTCGTGAAGTTGCCGCTGAGCATAATCAACGCGCAAATCGTTGAGAAAGTGGCCCATGATTCGAATAGTTACGTAATGATTAATAATTTTGTGAAACAGCACGAATTTTGTATTGCGTAGTTTACAATCTTCCCTCAAATAAGCAAGCAATTACTGGAATCAATTTTCAACAACTCCTTTTTGGCAACCTGGGGTTGTTGTCAGAATTCCTAAGCCGAACAAGCCGGAATCAAGCTTTGCCACGAAGTCACTAATTTTTTATTGGCGCCTCCGCGCTTCGGTGATAAGAAAATCTTTGCGTTTTGCAGCGATTCAACTTTAAAAAGACTAAACGTAAGAATTTAGCCATTTGAAGTTTTCGCCCACAGAAATGGAAATCCCACTGAATTGAACTCAAAAAGCTTAATTTCTGTGGGATTTCTATTACTGTGGGCAGTTTTTTTGTTCTGGGTTCATTTAGCTAAATTCTTGCGACTAAACAAGTTTTTCAGACAAGCTGAAAGCCTGGACTTTCGGGCAGCAAAAAGATTTTCCAACGGATTGAAACAACCCAACTGATAAAGGGCCTTTCATCCGCTGGGTTGTTTCTATTCGCTGGAGAAAAGTCAGAATTTTATTCAACGTTCGAAAAGCTAATCGCCTAAAAAAATCCCAAAGGCAACCATCATCTCCTTTCATACTCACCCGTGTGCAGGGATGATTACACTTTTGCCCGTAGAATTACGCTTTTTTACATCCGATGCACGAGTCTTTAGATGATTTCAAGGCAATTTTTGCTCGGAACAATTCTTGCAAATGGCAGCATCACGTTTCACGAAACCAACGGGGATGATAAGATCACGAACATTTACCGTAACATGAACTCTGATAACCTTTAGCAAGGAGGCTTCATCAATGGAGACCATCTTCAAATGGCTGGTGGCGGGTTATGTTGTCGGTGCGATTTGCATGTTCTATCTCATCGTGCGTTCGTGGGTCATTACAAACGCGATATTACACGGCAAAGGCAGCGCGTTCTATCGCAAGGAAATCGGTGTTAATTGGCTTGGCATGGCGTTACTAAGCGCCGGCGTTTCATTGGGATGGAGTCTCATCGGCGGCGGGATTCACCGATTTTTGGCCAGCGACGTGTTATTTGTGCAATTCTCCCTGGGCCTGGCAGCCGTGATTACAACGATGTTGTTGTTTGCCGATACCGAACATAAACTCGACAAAATCGCGCTCAACGCCATCGTCATTGTGGGATTTGGGTTTTTGCTTCCGGTTATGCTTTGATTTGAGCAAAATAATTCACGGACAACAGAATTCAATTGCAGGCACAACCGCCGCCGGAGCCGCCCATGCCGCCGGTGCTGGCTTCGAGCGTTTCAATCCAATGCCGCTCAATTGCTTCTTCCGGAAGCTCTTTGTTAAAATCCATGATACGCAGCGCCAAATGCTCACGTTGATAGGGCTTTACCGCGGCGCAAGCGCCCAAAAGCATTGCCATTCCCAACAATAAGATTAGATTGAGTAGCAAAAATTTTCGTCGCATAGAATCTCCGACAAATGATGTAAGAGTGCAGGTAAATTCACAAACAGCTCAGTTTTTACTTTTGATTGATGCGCCAGCCCCATTCACTGCGGCTTTTGCCAGCAACGCCTCGACTTCCGCTTCGAGACGCTTGAATTCTTTGGGATCGTAGCCGCGATAAATCGCGCGCACAATGCCATTCCGATCGACGAGATAACTGCTCGGCATGGCTTCAACCGCGTAAGCTTCTGCGGTTTTTTTGTCACGATCCCACAAGCCGAGTAACTTGATGTCATATTTCTTGAGAAAGGTTTTAACATTCTCCGGCTCATTGTCCACCGAGATCGCCAAAATACTCAAGCCGCGTTCACGATACTTGCTTTGCAAACGCGCCAATTCCGGCAATTCTTCCTGACACGGGCCGCACCACGTCGCCCAAAAATTAATGAGCACGACTCTGCCGCGCTGACTCGCAAGCGAGATTGTCTCTCCCGAGGCTGCGGGTAAAACAAAATCGCCGGCTTTTTGGCCGATCTTGATCGTTGCGGCGCCGTTCGCAAACAATAGCGCCACAGACAACACGATTTGAAAAATCACCATGTCTCCTGAGTATTTTTTGCCATGAACGGCATTGGATAGCGTCCGTCCGAAGATGTTCCAACCTCGGCTGCGCCGAGGTTTCCAAAATTTCGAGCACCGTGGAAACTCTGAGGTTTTAATGCAACGGCCAAGCCGTTGCAGAAACACTCTTATTAAGAGGCTGCGATTTCGGACGGACTCCAGATACTAAAAGCGTGACTTGCGCAGATTCTTTGCCGACCTGTCAATCTATTTCAATGATATTGTCCGCCCAGATCGATCCAGGTGATGAATTTTTTGATTTCCTCCGGCGTGAGGGCATTGGCCTCGCCGGGATGCTTGCCCGCGCCCTGGCGGCTGCCCACACCCAGCAAGACGTTTATCAAATGGCTGTTCCGCGAAAACGGCGGGCGCGACACTTCGACCAAGTCCGTCGGGCGTGCATTCGACATGAGGCTTTCGTATGCCGCAGAGAATTCGCCCACTTTTGCCAGGCCGAGATTGAGACCCGCAGCCGGGCTGCTGCCGTCGTGGCATGCCAGGCACTTTGCTTGAATAATTGGTTCAATCGTGTTCTGGAACGAAAAATCCTGGCGTTGCGCCGCAGCAGCATTCAAGTTTGTGGGCGGCATTGTTGCCGCAATGGGATTGGGATTTGATTTCGAGCCGCGCGGGCCGTGACAGCCGGTGCAATTCTCCAGGCGCTCGCCCGGCCGAACATACAGCCAACTGCGTTTGATGACTACAGCGCGGCCGAGTGAATCGAGCGTGTTGAAGGAGAGTGGAACATCAGCCGGCACTTCAATTGAGAACGAGCCGTCGGCATAAACCGGCGCGACGCCCAGCACGCGTTTGCGTTCGAAATCCGTGTGGCCAATATCCATACTGCGTTCATTCGGCGGCACACCAATGCCTTCAATCACCATAATTTGTTTAATCTCACCGGCTTTGGGGATCGCCTGGCCATCGTTGTTCTGGCGAAAATAAACATTTTGGTTGATGATAATGCCAGTGCTTGCCTGGCGGTCAATTGTTTCCGGAATCACCGGCGGCCTGGGCCGCGGCGCAACCACGACGGCGTCAAGCTCGTGCAGGTTCGGGTCATTGTAGAGCAGCGCCAGGTTGGAACCATCGCGACCGATGGTATACAAACCGTAGTCGCCCTCCGGTCCGGTGGGTGAGAAGCTCGCCACCAATCGGCCGTCTGGCAAAGGGAAGGGGTATTTGAATACACCCGCACCGGCCACGCCGTTCATCGGGATTTGTGGGGTGAGGTTGATGAAGTCGCCTTGCCGGGGAGGATCGCCAAAGACTTGATCCGAATTGAGAATCACCAGCGGGCCGCGATCGACCAAAACTTGATTCGACATCACGGCCACAATTTTGCCATTGTCGATTTCGCGCGGATGAAAAAAATTGCGATTGTGCGGCGCAAACAACAGGAACGTCGCCTGGCCATCCGGATGGGTGGCAAAAAGCGGAAAGCGGTTTTGCGTGCCGTGATGTTCCCAGCGCGTCCACGCCAGCCGGCCATCGCGCAGAATGACGGGATCGAAATCATCGCTGTTGTTGAATGAAATGGCCTGAATATCGCCGCCGTTGGCATCCATCGTGTGCAGTAACTCCACCGGACGGCGTTCATATTCGTCGCGGATGTTGCTCCGGTTGGAGGTAAACGCAATGCGGTTGTTGGGCAAATACACCGGATCGGCTTCGTCGGAGGGCATGCTGGTCAAGGGCCGGAGATTCGAGCCGTCGACATTCATTTCATAAATATTCCAATTGTCGTTGCGATTCTTGCGCATCGCAAAAATCACTTTGTTGCCGTCATATGAAATTTCCGGGTCTGCCACTGCGCCGCCCGGCCCGAGATTGGTGAGGTTTTTCACCTGTCCGTTGGGTGAAATGGGCGTGAGTGAATAAAGATTGCTGCTGGTGTTGCTGCCGATGAAATTGCAATCCAATACATTGCTGTTGGTTGATTTCACAAAAATCAACGCGGCCGGTTGCGCGTCGAGCAGCAAATCGTCCGGCGCCTGGCTTTGGCAGGCAAGGAGCAGGCCGAACATCGCTATTAAGATAAAAAGCATTCCATGCATCTTGCATTTCTTCATGCGCTTGATCGCCAGCTTCATGTTTGAACCTCCTGTAGCAAAAACCTATTTTCCAGTCTACAAAACCTTGCAGCTATTCGCACCCGCCTCTTACTCGCACCGTTGCCGGCAAATTGTACATGCACTTGAGACGCACGCCCTCTATTTCATCAAAATCAGTTTGCGGGCGGTTGAAAAACTGCCGGCGCGCAATTGATAAAGATACAAACCCGAGGCCAGCCGGTTTCCGGATTGACTCAACCCGTCCCACACGACACGATAACGCCCCGGGCCGCGATCTTCATTGATCAACTCGCGCACCAGCTTGCCCGTCATGTCGTAAATACGCAAGCTTACCTGGCCGTGAAAATTTTCCGGCACGCTGAACGCAATTGTCGTTTGTGGATTGAAGGGATTGGGATAATTTTGTTCCAATGCAAATGCTTGCGGAATTTGCGCGAACTCATTCTCAAAAATTGGCGCGCTTGCGCCATCATAGTTTGCTTCGCGCAGCCACAACTCGGCAACACTTGCCTGGCCAGCGCCGCCGGTTTTGACGATGCGCAATTGCACGCGACCATCGCGCACGGCCTGCGGCGGAATCTCCAGCCAGCCGCTGGTAGTGTCTTCACGTCCGACATTGACGGGCGCATGCAACTCAT
>SZPB01000276.1 GCA_030263535.1 Cytophagia bacterium CHB2 | reverse complement strand
GAGATTCCAGACGGCCCGCTGAAATTCAAATCGCGGCATGCGCCGATGCCGCTCGGCGAATTGGAGCAGATGATGGTGCTCACCGCGGCCGCCGGAAACACGGGATGGTTTTATCTTCATCCCTTCAATCCAAATTATGTGCCGAACATTCCCAATTACGCCAGCGCGGCTGGCGGTCGCACGTTTCCTTCGGCGGCGGGATTTCACACGACGGAGTTTTTTTACACCGACGATAACGGCACTTATTTTCTACCGACGCGCGACGCGCATAATTTGGTCAAGACCGATGAAAACGGCGCCACCGATCTCAACGCGTATTTGCAAGCGCATCGTTCGCGCATCAAAAAGCTGTCGGACAAGCGCATGCACATTCCGCCGAAACCGGCGCACATCGAGATGCACAATCCCTGGTGCGTGAATGTGCCGGGCAGCACGCTCATCATTCCGGTGGCGGATTTGGCCCAGCATCATATCGCCGTGCTCTGTTATCTCGTGCAAAACGGGGCTTGCATTTTCGATGACGTGAACAAGAATCCGGTTCCGGGCATCGAGAAATTCAGCGCCTTGGTGGATGTCAAGAATCCGTATCCGCTCACTTATGTCGAGCAGTTGTCGCTTGCGGAAGTGACGGCGGAGCTTTCCACCGCATGTTATGCCGGCGCGTTGATGCTGCAGGCCATGGGCCTCGGCGGCTGGATGTTCGACGGTATCACGCCGATGAGCGTGCTCGGCGCGAGCGGCGATCCCGAAATGCCGGGATTGGGTTTCCGTTACGATACCGATGAACGCTGGCCGTTGCCGAATGTCACGGGATTGCCCGGTGTGTTCGAGGGCTTTTGCCCGCCGCATTTCAAAGACATGCGTGCCGCGGTGGAAGCCTTTGTCCAGCGCAAATTTGGTGAAGGCGGGCCGTTCAATGCCAACACGCCCGGACCTTATCGCGAAAACGCGGCCGTGCGCGGCGCCGGCAAAGTTCACAGCGAGGAGTTTAAAGAATGCGTGACCACTATGGCGCACTACGTGTTCGACAAGTTCGGCAAATTTCCCGGCACCGTGCCGTCGATTTTCATCCTGACGTATTTGCAGGCGCATCATCTCGATCTGGAGTTTTACGACAAGCACTTCACCGCCGGCGCGTATCTGGAGACGCATGCACGGCATCATGAGTTGTGGCATCGGACGTAGGGTAGAGGGCAAAGAGCAAAAGGCAAAAGGCAAAAGGCAAAAGGCAAAAAACCATGCTCTATGCGCCTTGCGCCTTGCCCCATGCCCTTCGCCCTCGGCATCGCTTGCACGTTCGACGTTGCCCGCTAGCAAGGCGGCGCTTTGCAGAAACTCAACCAGGAAACCATCATGCTGACCGTCAATCTGAACAAGCTCGCATTGACCGAGTTCACGGGAAAAACCAATCCCAGGCAACATTGTCGCGCAACCTTTCCGCTGCTTGGTGCGCTGGGCACCAGGAATTCTGCGGCAGTGTATTTCGAGCTGGAGCCGGGAGATAGTCTGGGCCGCCACACCGATAGCGCTGAAGAATCATTGCTGATTCTCGCCGGCGAGGTGGAAGTCAGCGTCGGTGGGGAAGAAGGCCGTCTTAGCCAGGGTGAAATCGCCGTGGTGCCCACCATGGTGCCGCATGATCTGCGCAACGTCGGGAATGAAACCGCGAAGGTGCTCGGCTTTTTCGGTGGCGCAAATAACATCATGGCGACCTTCGATGAGGTCTGGCTGCCGACCAATTCGAAAGTTGTCGATACCGCGCAGATGGCCGGTCAATCTACACTCATCATACGCCGCCATGAGGCGGTGCAGTCAGACATTTTGGGGATTCAAATGCGCAAGCCCGGCTTTGGGCCGGGCCTGAAACGACGATGGCAACACCAATCAAAACCCTCGCCTGTTGCGGCTGCCAAGCCCTGGCGCCGGATACTGACGGCCCGATTCATCCGTCACTCGGCGCCTCGCCCGGGTGTTGGGTCATCTACGGCGAGTGCTGGCAAAAGCATACGGCGAGTATCGCCATCCCGCCGGGCATCGCCTGAGGGTCGACGCGTGCGCGGTTCAGCATCCGGGCGTGCCGTCGCGGCAAGCTATTCAATCCGTCGCGGTTCATTTGATCAGCTC
This sequence comes from Cytophagia bacterium CHB2, assembly GCA_030263535.1. Classification (NCBI taxonomy): domain Bacteria; kingdom Pseudomonadati; phylum Bacteroidota; class Cytophagia; species Cytophagia bacterium CHB2. Next base: position 6,680 of record SZPB01000276.1, on the reverse strand, counting down.
ATTTCTCCTCAGCGAGCGCTGATTTGAAATTGCCAAGATGACGGAAGCGATGAGGGGCGCGCTGAAACATTGCGACCATTTCGTGTGGCTTGCGCCGCCGGCATCGTTGGCAAACATGACGATTCTCGACGTCACAAGAGCGCAAAGCTTGCAGGAACACAGCCGGTGCGTGCAAGCATGGGCGGAGTCGGTTTGGCAGGCGTGGTCCCCGCATCACGCGACTATTCGGCGTTGGGCGCTCTCGCCGCAACGCTTGGCAATCGGACCAGCGAACAGGAAGGGAATATGTCTCACCCCAACATGATCGTGGAATCAAGCAATGCCGTTGCTTTGATGTTGTTGCCTTTGGCGGCGGCGCAGCAGAACAAGAAAATGCGCGCTGCAACAGCATACGAAATACCTGCAGCACCGTTGTCGCTGCCGGGCGGCACGAATAGCAATGATCTGACCAGGTACCGCAACATGGGCAGAGTCAGACTCGCGCCCGATCCTGTGCAAAATCGCCAGGAATTGGCCGCGGCAAGTCCGGCCCTGCGCTGAGGAGATTCGCCTATGCGCCTCTGCAAGAAAAAAATCGCAGTCCGCCGAACCGTTGCGACGCTCGCTGGTGCGCTCGTCCTTTTCTTGGCCAGTGGCTCACCACCGCTGCTCGCTCAAGCCGGATCCGTGACATGGCGCTTTCTGGGCCTGGGAGGAAAAAACCGTTCAGCAGTTACGGCTGCACGATCAGCAGCTCTATGCGACGACCGACAACGGGCTGTCTCGGAAAGATCTTCGCACTAGCGATACGCTATGGACGCCAATTGGGCTGCAAGGCAAGCGGGCCAGAGCGCTGCTCATTTTTGATGCGGATACCATGCTCGCTTCTACTCAATTTGATACGGTTTCGCTTTATCGCACCACGGATGCAGGGGTGACGTGGTCATCCTACCAAAATGGTTTTGGCGGCGCGTTTTCGGAAACCGTCTTGGCAATCGAGCGCCATCCGCATCAGCCGAACATTCTTTTTGCCACCGGCGCTACGGTAGTCGCGAAATCGCTTGATCGCGGCAGAAGCTGGCAGATCAGCCATGGCAATTGGGGCGGGCTGGCCACAGGGGTAAATTTTATTACGATCGATGCCAACGACTCCAAAATAATTTGGGTGGGCGGACAGAATTCAATCGAGGAAGCCTTTCTTTGGAAATCTGAAGATGCCGGCGCTACCTGGCGGGAATGGCCTCGGATCGTCGACGACGTCAGCACGGGAAAAACCGTGGTAATTCATCCGCACGATTCGAAGACCGTCTATGCCGGATTGGAGAGCTACATTCTGAGAACCACGGATGGCGGTGAAACGTGGAAGGAAATTTTCGCCGAAGACGGCCGCTTCTTCTTTGGCATCGCGATCAATCCGGTGCGGCCCGGGCGCATTTATACCGCGTCGTGGTTCAAAACCTCCGATCCGCAGCCGCTTATTGTTTACATTAGCGACGATGCCGGAGAAAACTGGCGGGAAGTTCACGAAAAGACTGCACAATTTGGCGGCGTTTGGGATTTGCTGCATGTCAATGAAGGCATGATTGACAAGCTTTATTTGGGATTGAACAAAGGCGGCGTGTATGAATTTGTCACTGAGGTGACGACTGAGGTTGACGACGATCCCGCTATCGTATCGACGTTCAAGCTGGAGCAGAACTATCCCAATCCCTTTAATCCGGAGACCGTCATCTCGTTTTCGCTGCCCAGGGCCGGCCTGGCGACATTGAAAATTTATGACGCATTGGGCCGTGAAGTCGCCACCCTGACGAATCATATGATGGCCGCAGGCGAGCATCAAATTCGTTGGCGCAGCAGTGGTCTGGCTTCCGGCGTTTACTTCTACCGCCTGCAAGCTGGAAATTTTTCCGCAGTTAAAAAAATGCTTATGCTGCAATAGTATCAAAACGAAGCAACGCTTCATTGCGGCATTGAAAGGGAAAAATTCTGAAACAGGGAGAAACGATGGAAATAGTTTTGGATGCTCCGCGGCAGGAACTCCGGTTGATTTCTTCACCGCGGCCGAATCTCAACCAAACCACGCTGGCGCGTCCGCGCTTGGACGCAATCGATTGGCTGCGCGGGTTGGTGATGGTAATCATGGTGCTGGATCATACCCGTGATTTTTTGGGCGCCAGTAGTGTGAATCCACGCGACGTGAACGATTCGGCGCTGTTTCTCACGCGTTGGATCACCCACTTCTGCGCGCCGATTTTCGTTTTTCTTGCAGGCGTGTCCGCATTTCTCTACGCCAGCCGCGGCCGCGGCAAAAGTGAAATCAGCCGCTTCCTGCTCACGCGCGGGCTTTGGCTCGTCTTCGTCGAGCTGGTCGTTATGCGATTCGCGTGGACGTTTAGCGTGCAAGTCGATTTCATTTTTCTGCAAGTCATCTGGGCCATCGGTGTCTCCATGATTACACTTGCCGGGCTGGTTTATTTGCCGAGAAAGGCGATCGCCGTCTTCGCGCTCGTCATGATCGCCGGGCACAACTTGCTCGACGGCATTCGCGCCGAGAGTTTTGGCGCGGCAAGTTGGTTGTGGATGATGTTGCACGAACCCGGGTTCGTGCATCCCTCCGAAGGTAAAACACTTTTTATGCTCTACCCGCTGATCCCGTGGATCGGCGTTATGGCCGCGGGTTATGTCTTCGGCCCCATCATGCTGATGGAAGCGCGTCAGCGGCGCAAGTGGACTTTCAGCCTCGGCCTGGGCGCGACATTGTTGTTCGTTGGGTTGCGCGCTGCCAACGTTTATGGCGACCCGGCAGCCTGGACGCCGCAGGACAACTGGTTGGCCACTTCGCTCGCTTTTATCAATTGCGAAAAATATCCGCCCTCACTCTTGTTTTTGACCATGACGCTCGGCCCGGCTTTGATGGCACTGGCTGGCGTCCACGAACTCAAGGGTAAGCTGGCCAGAATGGTTGTGACGATCGGGCGCACGCCGTTCCTGTTTTATGTGGTGCATGCCTTCCTCATTCATGCGGTGACCGTGATTGCAGCACACGCCCTCTATGGCGACACGGCCTGGCTGTTTCGCGGCATGCCCCCGATGTCCAAACCGGAGAATTATGGCCTGAGTCTGCCGGTGATTTATGCGGCATGGCTGGCAATCCTGGTGATGCTCTATCCGTTGTGTCATTGGTTTGCCGAAGTCAAGCAGCGCCGCAAAGACTGGTGGCTGAGTTACCTGTGAAAACGCGTAGGCAAGCATTCCGTGCAATCGTCAAGGCAAATTTGCCCGATTCAAAGTGAGATACATGCCTATGACAAGGAAAGTGACAGTGCTAAAGTAAGACTCTGAGAAAATCATGAATATTAATCGCCTGTTCATAACGGCCGGCGCGATCTTCTTGTTTGCATTGCTGTGGAATGGTTTCGTGCACCTCGTCATTCTTGCCGACGCAAATTCCGCACTGGCAACCATCACCAGGCCTGCGGCCGAACGAAGCCTTGGGCTCTCGCTTTTCATCACTGCGGCCCTGGCACTTTTGTTTGTCTGGAGCTTTGCGCGATTTGCCCGTCAAGGTAACATGAAAGAAGGATTACTCCTTGGGATATTCTTCGCGCTGCTAGCGGGTATTTTGGCGGATCTAAATCAATATGTCATGTATCCCATTCCGGCTTCATTGGCGGCAAAATGGTTTGGATTCGGTTTGATCGAGTTTTGTGGGTATGGCGTATTGGCCGCTTGGCTGTATCCAACCAAAGCAAGGACCTGACGGCGCCAACGGACAAGACTTCTGCCTTTCATCCGCAGGTCTTAATCTATCGGTTGGGGCCATCACTCAAAGAGATTAACACCGTTGTATTTGAGTTGAAGAACAGCGATGCAACATATCGACTACAACAGCATAGCGGAAATTTATGATGTCTACGTCACCGCGGATTATGACATTCCGTTTTTCTTGTCGGAAATCAAACCGGTGCAAGGCCCGATTCTCGAACTGATGGCTGGAACCGGCCGGTTATCGCTGCCCCTGATTGAATCTGGCGCGAAGTTAACGTGCGTGGACAGTTCGAGCGCCATGCTCGACGTCCTGTCGCAGAAGTTGCAACAACGCGGATTGCATGCAGAGGTTGTTTGCTCTGATGTCTGTCAATTGAGTTTGCCTGCAGCCTTTGATCTTGCCATTCTGCCTTTCCAGGCGTTCATGGAAATTATTGGCGAAGAGAATCAACGCGCGGCGCTGGCGGCGGTGTTCGAGTGTCTCGTTCCCGGCGGGCGATTCATTTGCACGCTGCACAATCCAGCCATCCGCCGCAAGCAAGTTGATGGCTTGCTGCGTCTCATCGGGCAGTTTCCCACTGAAAACGGCACGCTGGTCGTATCGGGTTTCGAGCAAGGCGGAAATCCGGTGGTTTCGCGCCAGCAGTTTTTCGAGTTCTTCGACAGCGACGGGCGCTTACTCGAGAAGCGTTTGCTGCAGATGAAATTTGCTTTTGTGGAGAAACACGAGTTCGAGCAAATGGCGCAAGACGTGGGCTTTCGCATTGTGCAACTCTACGGCAGCTACGACCGTGCCCCGTTCGATCCGGTGCAAAGTCCGGTGATGATCTGGGTATTAGAAAAACGAACCATTTGAAATTTTATTATGATCCGCAACCCTGATCAAACTGAAAGTCGTGGCGCTTCGCCGGTGAGCAGATTGTCCGAGGCGCAAGTGAGTCATGCCGTGGATGTTCTTTGCGAGGCCTTTTACGATTATCCGGTCATGCGCAACGTCATCGGCTCCGTTGGCGGTGATTACGATCGTCGCCTGCACATGCTGATCAACTTTTTCGTGATGGCCCGCGTTTGGCGAGGTGAACCGATTCTGGGCGTGTCGAACGGCAGCGATCTGGTTGCTACGGCAATTCTAACGCTGCCCGGCAAGCGACAACCGCCCGCCGAGCTTGCACGACTTCGCGAAGCGGTGTGGCGCGAACTTGGCCAGTCAGCGCGCCTGCGTTACGAGACTTTTGGTGAAGCAACGCGAAAGTTTGAGATTAGCCAACCGCATTATCATCTCAACATGATTGGCGTGCGCCATTCACATCATGGCAAAGGTCTAGCGCGGCAACTTCTGGATGCGGTGCATGCAATATCGCACCGCGATCCGGTTTCGCTTGGCGTGACGTTGACCACGGAAGATTTCCGGAATGTCTCCCTCTACCGGCATTTCGGTTACCAGGTTGTTGGACATGCCCGTGTCGACGCGCAACTGGAAACGTGGAATTTATTTCGTGCGAACAACAGTTCTGCAGACAACGGTTAACAGCAGCGATCCCTAATGGCAAAGCGGCTCTTTTGCGGAGAAATCTTATCGCGAGCAGGATTCTGATACGACCAGATGAAAACTCGCGCCAAGAGTTGACTCTGTGTCCGCGAATTTGTAAAATGCCGCCGCTGTGCAACACAACTCAGGCTTCTTGCCGGAATATTGGGGCTTGGGGTGCGCACAGATGAAACAACTGTAGACTGCGCGAAGAACAAGTTTGGTCCCCAAATGATTTTGAGCCGCTGGGTTCACACTTCTCAGCACAGCTTTCTATAAAACCCGCGAATTCTTACTGTCCCTATTAAGGTATTATGTTAATTGTATGAGTATTTTGATTTGTCATTCCACTGTGGAAACTTGTGAAGTACTCGACGCTGCGCTTCATGCTTCACAAGATTCGCCTGAATGGCAATCGAGATGATACTTTTGCAGATTAAGCGAATCGTGCACCAGGCAGATTACTTGACAAAAGCGGTTACAGTCTAATTTTCAAAAATACTCATGACGTGAATCTATAATTTATGAATCAGTAAGTCATGATTCAACTCACACCGCTTCAGCTCGAAACTTTGCGCAACTGGTTCACCCCAGAGCGTCCCGGGCCTCTTGTTGGGTTGCATGTTCTGCAAACCGGCAACGGCCAATGTTTCGTTGACTGCTGGCCCAATTCACGCACACTCCTGGTGAATACCGCGGACAACTACATGCTCGCCGGCGATCCGGAAACACTGACGCCAGATGATCTCCAGCTTCGTATTGCTGGTTTTGTCGAGGCGCCGGAGCGCTTCGCGCCGCTGCTGCGAGCGGTGTTTCCTGACTTGCGGTTGTGGGATCGCGTCGTTTTTGAATTAAAAACAAAGCCGGCTCTTTTGTTGCCGGCGAAACAACCGATTCGCCGTCTTGAACCAGATGATGTCTATCATCTTCAGAGAATGCGTCCGGAAATTAATTGGATTTGGAATACCTGGGGTGGTCCGGAGAGACTCGCAGCGAGCGGTTATGCGTGGGGCGCATTTGCCAACGAACGTCTCGTTTCAGTCGCTTGCAGCTTTTTCGTGGGAGATCATTACGAAGACATTGGCGTCGTCACGGAAGGCGAATTTCGCGGGCTGGGACTCAGTGTAGCTTGCGCGGGAAAACTTTGCGAAGACATTCAAGGCCGGGGAAAGCAACCGAGTTGGACAACTTCGCCGGAGAACCTCGCCAGTGTGCGCGTCGCCGAGAAATTAGGTTTTAGGCTGCATCGCCATGATGTGCTTTATGCTATTGGCGTGCCGATTCCAGAGCCGGCGCGACGAAGCTAAGGAACGCCATTTAAATAACTTACTCATTTGGGGAACCGCTAATAAACGCGAATATTCGCTAATCTTAAAATTCGCGTTTATTGGCGTGCATTCGCGGT
>SZPB01000275.1 GCA_030263535.1 Cytophagia bacterium CHB2 | reverse complement strand
AGTTCGGCGTCGGGTTTGGCATCGAAGGCCTTGCCCGGCGGCATCGACCAGTGCTCGGCAAAGTCGCAGCGCAGCCCGTCATCACAGCGCCAGAGCATACCGGCCGGTGAGTCGACAATTTCCGCCAGGGCCCGGATCGCCCGCTCGTTGATGCCACCGCCACCTTCCTCGCCGGCCAGGGTGGTTGCCTGCAATCGCACGTCGACCGTGGAGGTTCGATTGACGGATACGCGCACGTTGGTCACACGTTGCGCTTCATAACCAATCATCTGCACGCGGAGATCATACACTCCCGGCGGAACATTGATAACGAAATACTCGCCGTTGAGATCGGCAGCCGCGCCGCGGTTGGTGCCGTCAAGAATCACGTTCGCGCCCGGCAGGCCCTGGCCGGTATCTTTGTCGGTTATTTTTCCCGCGATTTTACCGGTTGTTTGAGCCATTAACAAGGGGGCAGTACAGAAGAACGCCGTGAAAAAAACTTGTAAGAACCGGCGCGTAGTGCTGGTGTAAAGGGTCATGACGAAATCCTCGGATTGTCAAACCGTGTTTTAGGAACAGCGATCACTTCATCAAAATCATTTTTTTTACATCGGTGAATTTATCCGTTGCCAATTTATAAAAATAAACGCCGCTGGGTAAATGCTGCTGTGTGCGGCCGTTGTCGGGAAATGTCACGTGGTAGTGGCCCGCATTTTTCACTTCATCGAGCAGAACCGCAATCTCTCTGCCCGTCACATCGAGCACGGTAAGCTTGACGGGCGTTCTTTTTTGCACTGAGAAACTGATGCTCGTGGCCGGGTTGAAGGGATTGGGATAATTTTGGTACAGCACGAATTGTGGCAATGAAGAGCTTGCGGCAGAAGCGCGCTCTTTTACTTCCGTGGCGATACCGCCTTTTTTGAAATAGGGCAGGTAGGCGGCTTTGAGCACGGGCGTCACTGGCTTTTCCGTCACACGGTCCATGCGCAAAACCCCCATGCTCTGGAAGCCCTCAGTCATGCGATACCAATCAAACGCACACCACCACGTCGTTGCCATCAAGTAGCCGCAACAATCGTAGTTGCCCAGACTGTCCATAACCGCGCGTTGTTTCAAGGCGCGAAAGGTTTCGTTGAAGATCTCCACCTGCATGCCGGCGGTCGAGCTGTTTTCCGAAGACCAGTAGCCAAACTCCGTATTGATGACGGGCTTTTCGGGATAAGCAAGATTCGCATCGACGAGAAAATATTTTGTGCCGGTATAGGCTGTGCTGCCGTGAAACACGCCGAAATACATGGTCCAGCCGATGAAATCACATACGGCCTGTGAAGGATCGTCCGGGCCGGGCCGGTCTGCTGCAGCCGATTGGCCGGTAAGCCTGCCATCCGGGTACAAACGATTCAACTCTTGCTGCACGCGTTGAATGAAAGTCCTGCGATTATCGACATCCAGGCATTCGTTGCTGGTGCTCCAGGTTATGATGGAGGGGCGATTGTAGTCACGGAAGACCATCTCTTTAAACATTTGTTCGTGAATATGGCGCAACAAGTTTTGCAGCACCCACGCCAGGTTTGAGTCGAATTGCCAGACCGGAATCTCCTCCATGACGACGAAGCCGAGCCGGTCAGCGGCAAGATAAGTAAAAGGATGATTCGGATAGTGGGCGGTGCGCAGCCAATTGGCATTGAGATTTTTGATTTTCAGTAAATCGTCATAAATCGTCTCGATTGGGATGCTGCGGCCGTGGGTTGGGTGATCTTCATGGCGCGCCAGGCCGACAAAGAACGCAGGCTTCTCGTTGAGCAAAAATTTATTGCCCTGCTTCTTTGCCGTGCGAATGCCAAATTGTGTATGAAATTCATCAATTATTTCGCCGGCTTTTGACACGATAACGTGCAACACATAAAGATTGGGATTTTGCGGAGACCAGAGTTTGGGATTTTGCACGGTGAGCATCGTCCGCCAGGTTTTGCTGGCCTGTGACGCGACCGTCACACTGTTTTCTGTTTGTCCGGAAACCGGGGCCGGCGCGCCCATCACTTCCGCAGCCTTTTCCGCGCGGATGTTGTGTTCGCCAATCGCGGCTTCATAAACTTGCACCCGCACCTCAATATCTTGTTCTGCGGGCAAGGCGTTGAACAGTGTGATCGTGGTTTGAATTGTGCCATCTATTTCTTTGGGCACGACGTCGGCGCGCACAACAGAAATCGGATCGGAAAACTCCAAATAAACGTCGTGAATGATGCCGGTGTAATTGAACCAATCGACGCGCGAATAGGGGACAATATCGCTGCGCGTTCCCCACGGCGGATTATCCACGCGCACGGCCAGAACATTTAGAGTATCATATCTAATCGCCTGTGAAACATCAAACGCAAAAGAAGTATAGCCGCCTTCGTGATAACCGATATACGTTCCGTTCAACCACACATCAGCAACATAGTTGACGGCATAAAACATGAGTTTGACGAAGGAGCCGCGCAGAGAATCCGGAACCGCGAATGCGCGGCGGTACCACACTCCGTCTTGATAATATTCCGGCCGGCGTTCATAAGCGTTAATGGTGTTTTCAACGCCCGGAATTTGATGTGTAGGCCAGTTGCTGTCGTCAAATTCGGGTTTGAAACGGTCGCCGGCTTCCGAGAGCAATTCCGCGAAGCCGGCGGCGTCTCTCTTTTTGAGGGTCAAATCGTGATTGGCCGCGAAGCGTTGCTTGCGCCACAGGCCGGCGAGATTGACGGTTGTGCGCTCTTGTTTCTCAAATGAAGGAATGGGAATGCCATTTTGATGCGGCACGGTGATGCCATCAACTGTGCGCAGTTGCAAGGTTGCGTCCAACGTGGCAACCACCTGCCCCATTGACGCGTTGGGCGCCAACCAGAACAAGCACAACCACGTTGCTTTCAAAAGCAATCCAGCCCGTTCACCGCTGCTCATAGTCTCCTCAACCTCACGTTTAGGCGCTTACGGCGTGTTTCATTTGGACGAACGGGTTTGGTAGTCCCCGTCCCTTGTGGGCGGCTGTTGAAGCCATAAAACTCATGGTTGCAACAATGCACTACAAGGGGGCAGGACTACGAATCCTGCATACGCATTTGAAAAACGCTGTAAGTCGCTGCGAAAAAGGCAAAAACATTCACGCAGAGGCGCAAAGCCGCAAAGCAATAACGTTGCGGACTTTTTGCGTCTTCGTGCCTTTGCGTGAGGCCTTTTGGGTTTCGGCTTCTGGGGCACTCTTTCTCGTACTCTCGCTCACTTGAGATTCTCAGGAATCATTGGCGAACGAGAGCACGAGTATCAGCAAAACAGCCAAGCAAATACGCAAAATCACTTCATCAAAAGCATCTTGCGCACTTGCTTGAAATCTCCGGCTTTGAAGCGATAGAAATAAACGCCGGTAGGCAGTGTTTCAGCCTGGATGGTGACCGTGTATTTCCCGGCCGCCTTGAACTCATCCACCAGTGTGCGCACTTTTTGGCCGAGCGCGTTGAACAATTCGACTTTCACGGCGCCGGACTTGGGCAGCGTGTAGACGATGTTGGTGGTGGGATTGAACGGATTGGGGTAATTCTGGCTCAGGCTGTAAATCGTCGGAACATTGCCCTGCGCCTCTTCCACGCCGGTGGGCGAATCTTTATCGCCGATCCAGGTGTACGTCCAATTGCGCGGCGACGACCAGGAATTGTCATTGTTGATCGGCGACAGCGACATCACGCCATCGCGCACATTCGCGACATCGGAGTCATGGATCGAAAAGTCAAGCGGAATGCGCGTGCCGTTGACCGGTGTAAAAGGGGCATCGTCGCCGAAGGTAATATCGCTCAACCGGATTTTGGTCTCGATGATATAGTCGGAGCCGAACCCTTCGAAGTAGTAGTTGGTGGAATCGCGGTTGTAAATCTGAAAGTTGTTGTTGTCCGCGTTAAACAAGCCGTCGTAGCGGTATTGCAACGCGTAATCCGGCTTTTCGCCGCGCAGCCGGGCAAGGTGGGGCGGGCCCGGACGGCCATCATACAAACCAAAGAACATCTCGATGGCATCATCTTCATACCAGTTGCCGGCGGCATCATACGAATGCACGTTGTCAATGGCATCGACCGCGAAGTAGAGATATTCGTTGTCGATCGCCATAAACATCGTGATCGAGAGATCGTCGTCGTTCTCAAAAACTCCTAACCCAACATGTGAGGTGGATTGCTTGTATTCGAACGGCTTGATGCCGCTGGCGTACCATTCACTCAAATCGCCGTCGATAGCCACATTCGCGGGGACGTTGAGAGCAATGGTGGCAACTCCCTTGGCGGTGTTGGCCACTGGCGCAGCCGCTGTGCCGGCATCGCCGATGTTACCGACTCGGTCCACAGCGCTGACAGCATAGTAATACGTGACGGCCTTATCCACCAGCGGGTGGCGCAGGTAATGCACAAAGGTCTGAACATTTTCCGCTACGCCGTCGGCAATAACTTCAACACCGGGCGCATTGATGTCCGTGATCGGCTGCTGGCTGGCATACACGGTATATCGTTCACCTTGTTCGTTGGGCACATCCTGCCAAATCACCAAGTTGAAATTCTGATTGGCGTCCGGCACCGCTGCCACGCCTTGCACCTCGGCCGGCGGCTCGAAATCCGTCTGGCGCTTGCCGTACAACTCGAGGTTGTCGAACAGAATTCCGCCCGTGGTAACCGTGCCCTGTTGCGCTGCGGAAAAAGCGAACTCGTATTTCTTCACTTTGTCCCAATCCAGCTTGCTGTTTCCCGCTACGCCGGACCAGCCCGGATTCGAGAAGCCTTCGGCATTGGGGCCCACGCCCGCACCGCGGTCTTCAAGCGGAATGATCAATTTCTTCCAACCCGCTGCCGAGTCGAGCACCGCACGCGTCTCGAAAATCCATTGTTCTTGCGAATTGTCGCCCTCGCTGTAATCGTACAATTGGATGCGAAAAACCACATTGCCGGGGTTGCTGGAAGCCAGGAAATTGTTGTAGCGCAAAGTCATGTGCGTGTGGCCCGCCATGTTCGGCAAAAAGCTGTTGTCGTCGCCGTACGTGAGGCTGGCAAAACCGCCCCATGATTCCGGGGCATCGACTTTCCAATCGAATTGCGCCGAGGCCGTTTCCAAAAACTCCGTGGTATTGTCGGTCACGCTGATACTGCTGCTCCCGGTTCCTGCATAGGTCGCCGGCTGGGAGGCGGTGGTATCAAAGAAGTTGATAACCGGAAACGCATGGCCGGTAAGCCGTAAATCGTCTAAATAAATCGTTCCGGCAGAAATACCGGAAGCTTGCGGGTCGGCGGCGTTATAAACCGAGGCGTCGATCGACCATTCGAATTTCCAGGCTTTGATCTTGTCAAGATCAAGTGTGCTGTTGCCGGCCTGGCCGGCCCAGCCTGGCAGCCACACGCCTTGATCGGACTGTACCCCGACATCGGTCAACGGCAGCACCAGTTCATTCCAACCCGGCGCCGCGTCGAGAACGAAAAAGTGGGAGTACCAGAACTCTGCTTGCGTGATGTTCGCCATAATGCGGTCATTGACGGCGACATTGCTCATGTCTTTGAGCAGGACGCGAAGATGTGTGGTGCTGGGTATCGATTGCGGAATGGCATTGTAGTACCACACCTTCAGGTGCGTATACGGCGAGAAATCGAAAACCTCGGTGCTATCCGCTCCGTGCATGATATTGGCGTAACCGCCCCAGCTCTCTGTGCCTTGAATGGCATAATCGACCTTCATCGAGCCGGTGCCCTTGTGCACAACATCGTTAGCCAACGACAGATTCGTGAATGTCTGGGTGGAGCTGCTCACATGCTCGTATGCCCAGTAGCTGGAATCGAGTTCAGTGTCAAAACTCTGCAGCACATCCTGGCTAAAGGCCAGCCCAGGCGCCAACAGCAACCATCGTAACAATTTGAAATGCTTCATACTCTACCTCCTTGCGTAAAAGGTTATTGAATTGAACGTTCAGCATGTTGGCTAACAAAACACAAATGACGTTCAGCCACGGCTTGGCCGCGGCTTCTGCTGTCTAAAGCTGCGGCCAAGACGTAGCAGAACACGTGCAGATCACCGCTACGGATTGAGCGAGATTCATGAAGCATCATTCCAACACAAACGCTTGCGCTAAATCGGCAATCGCAACTTTGAACTCGCCCGGCTCGATCACCGGCTTGTGATCGAGCCCAATAAACGAAAAATCTTCCGGCCGCAGCGTAAACGCAACCTTTTTGCTTTCGCCCGGCGCCAATGCGATTTTTTGGAATCCCTTCAAGCGTTTCATCGCGGGCGTCACCGAGGCCACGAGATCAGTGAGATAAAGCTGAACAACCTCCTGGCCGGGGCGTTTGCCGGTATTCTTGACCGTGACTTCCACAAACTGCGCGTCGCCCTTTTTGATTGTAGATTTTTGCAGCTTCAAATCCGAATATGCGAAGGTGGTGTAGCTCAAGCCATAGCCAAACGGAAATTGCGGATCATAAGCCTGAAATTCACCGGTGTGCTCGCTGAATTTATGGTCATACAGCGTGAGATCATTGGCATATTTGGGGTAGGTGATGGGCAGTTTGCCGGAGGGATTGGCGTCGCCGCTGAGAATGTCCGCAAGCGCGGCGCCACCTTCCATGCCGGGCAAAAACGCAGCGAGAATGGCGTTGGTTTTCTCTTCAATCTCGCGGATGAGACGCGGCCGGCCTTCCGCCAAAACTAAAACAATCGGCTTTCCGGTTTTTTGCAGGGCTTGCGCCAGATTGATTTGCGCGCGGGGCAACGTCAAATCCGTAATGTTGCCCGGCGTTTCGCAATAGGCCTCTTCACCCAGGCAGAGTACCACGACGCTTGCCTGCTCGGCAGCCTTGACGGCCGCGGCAATGTCGATTTCCGCGTTGAAATTCGTGCCCGGCACAAACCTCACATTGTTTTTGCCGAATTTTTTCTCGATTGCCTGCAGGATGTTGTCCTTGTCTTTCGGATACAAGGACTCGTCATTGCCCTGCCAGGTAATCGTCCAGCCGCTGTTGAGAACGGCTAATTTGTTTGCCGTTGGTCCGGTGACGAGTATTTTGGCGTCTTTAGCCAGCGGTAGAATGTTGCCGTTGTTTTTGAGCAAAACGATGGACTCTTGCGCTGCTTGCAACGCCACTTTGCGGAATTCCTGCGAAGCGAATTTGGCTTTGAGCGATTTATCCGGATAAGGCTGATCAAAAAGCCCCAGCTTCAGCTTAACCAAAAGAATCCGGCTGACGGCTTCGTCGATGCGCGCGATCGGCACGCTGCCTTCTTGAGCCAGTTCGAGCAGCAATTCATAAAAGCTGAAATCGAGCGGCACCATGCTCATATCCACGCCGGCCATCACCGCTTGCCGCACCGCGTCTTTGGGCGTGGCCGCCACTTTTTCGCGGGTGTGGAGATTGATGATATCAGCCCAATCCGAAACCACAAAGCCCTTGAAACCCAGCTCCTCGCGCAGCAGCTCGGTGAGAAAGTAGTGGCTGGCGTGCAGCGGAATGCCGTCGATTTCCGATGAGTTGATCATAACTGTGTGCGCGCCCGCCTCAACACCGGCTTTGTAAGGCGGCAGAAATTTTTCACGCAACAAACGCTCGGGAATGTAAGCAGGTGTGCGATCTTTGCCGGTGAGGGGATAACTGTAACCGAGGTAATGCTTGACGCAGGCCGCGACTTTTTCTTTGTGATCCACTTCGTTATTGTCGCCTTCGAGACCCTTGACATAGACACCGCCCAAAACTGAAGCGAGATAGGGATCTTCGCCGAAGGTTTCAAACAATCTTGGCCACAAAGGCTGCCGGCCAATATCGAGCACGGGATTGAAATTCCAGGGAATGCCGCTGGCGCGCACTTCGTAGGCCGTGATCTCGCCGTTCTTTTTCATCAAGTCGCTGTTCCACGTTGCTGCCATGCCGAGATTTTGCGGGAAGATGGTGGCGCCCGTGGTGTAGTTCGCGCCGTGCACCGCATCGATGCCGTAAATCACAGGAATTTTCAGGCGCGTTTCCTTGGTTGCCACGTCTTGAATTTGCGTGATGATCTCATGCCAATTGTCGATGCTGTAGGCCGCGCCCATCACATTCAAAATCGAGCCGACATGATGCCGGAGAATTGCCGTGCGCAATTTCTCACGATCGAGCGCCTGCCAGCCACCGGGCGTTTCGCGGTATGCTGCCACTACGTCAATTGTCACCTGCGTCATTTGCCCGATTTTTTCTTCAAGAGTCATTTGCGCAAGCAGATCAGCCACCTGCGTTTCAGGATTCTTGTTCTTGCCGCCGCCCGCAACAGCAAGCGCAGCCGAGCAAAAAAGGGCACAGAGGAAGAACAACGTCCGTTGTTTCATATTTTGATCCCAAAAAGTTGCTCAAAAATGACTTCGCGTTTTTGGCGGGAAAGTAACCTCTGTGACCAAATTTTTACAAAAATCGCGCCATGTAAAGGCTTACAAAATCCTATTGAAAATACAAGAGATTACGCGGGCAATTGGCGGCGGGTGCGGGCAAAGTTATTAGTTTGATAACAGCGGATTATTGAATTGATAACTCAACTAATGCTCTGTTACCTTGAGAGTTTTAGGAGTAACTCCTTTGAAATGTCATTCAGGCGAATCGTGTGAAGTACTCGGAATTAAACCTGCAACTTCACAAGCGCCCTGCGTTCGACTGAGCTCACGCCGAAGTCTGGATGACAGGGCAAGAATGGGTAATTTTTTCAAGGTAACAGTCTACCCTGATTTGCAGACAAGCTGCAAATCAAAGCTTCTGCGAAGCAACAAAAAACTATTCGGTGAAACTCGGTGACCATTGGCGATAAAGTTTTTCC
>SZPB01000274.1 GCA_030263535.1 Cytophagia bacterium CHB2 | reverse complement strand
GGAGAAAGTCTACCGCACGCTGCGTGATTTTCCGGAATTGGCGTTTGAGATTCGCGGTTATGCCGATAATACCGGCGAGGCTGAGCAGAATTTTTACATCTCGCACGCGCGCGCGCAGGCGATTTACAATTATCTCGTGGCGAAGGGCATTTCACGCGATCGTTTGCGTTGCGCCGGCTTCGGCGAGTCGAATGCCATTGCCTCGAACAACAGCGCCGAAGGCCGCGCCCAAAACCGGCGTATTGAATTATACCGCTTGCATTAATTTTCCCTGCCCGCCGACGCAGTAGCGCCGGAGAACCGTCTTACCATTTCACGCGATTGCCCAACCATCGCGCCGCCTTTCTTTATTATTGCCACCCTCCCGCCGCATTCCTCTTCAGCAACGCATCGCGCATAGATTACCAACTTGACTTTTTCTTTTTGTCTTGTAGATTGATTCGTCGTAATACAGCGCCTTGCTCGCACATTTGTGTTTTGCCGGACTTTTTTATTCACGTTGCTCTAACTTTATGTGAGGAGAAGTATGATGAAGCAATTTCATGTCCGTAGGATTTTGACTGTAACACTTCTGGCAGCCGCCTGCGCTTTTGCGCAAGAGGCCGCCGCGCCTGCGCCCGAGCCGATGGGTTGGAAGAAAAATCTCATCGGCGCGCTGACGTTGACGCAAAATTCCTATAGCAATTGGGCGCAGGGCGGAGAAAATGCGGTGGCGTGGAAGGGCGTCTTCGAAACGTTGTGGGAAAACAATCAACCCAAAACCAATTGGAAGAACACCGGCAAACTCGCTTACGGCCAGGTGAAACAGGGCGATCAAGAGGTACGCAAAAGCGACGACGAGCTGCGCGCCGAATCGGTGTTGACCTATAAAATCGGCAAGTATGTGAATCCTTATATCTCGTTCAACGGCTTGACGCAAGTGGCCAACGGCTATGATTATTCCAACCCGGCCGTGCCGTTGGTGTCCGAAGCCTTTGATCCCATCTTTCTACGCCAGGCCCTGGGGTTGGGCTATAAACCGCAGGAGAATTTCGTTACCCGCCTTGGTGTTGCCGTCAAAGAAACGATTGTCGGCACCCAAGAATTTCGTCCGCTGTATGGCAACGCACGGGATGAAAACGTGCGGGTGGAAACCGGCATCGAATCCGTCACGGACTTTTCTCAAAAGCTCGAAGAGAATGTCATGTTTATCACCAAACTCGAATTGTTCACCGCGTTCGAGCATATTGAAGAAGTCGACGTGAATTGGGACAACACGCTGGCCGCCAAGCTCGGCAAATATTTCACCGTGAACATGAATGTCCGCCTACTCTACGACGAGAATATCTCGAAAAAACGGCAGCTCAAGCAGGTCTTGGGCTTTGGCGTGGCCTATACGTTTTTTTAGAATGGCATTAGCGCAAAACTCGCGCTGCTCGAGGCCTTTCATATAAACCCTTTCGAGGAGGAGCTTATGTTTAAAGAGTTCAAAGAATTTGCGATGCGCGGCAATGTCGTGGACATGGCCGTGGGTATCATTATCGGCGCGGCGTTCGGCGGCATTGTCACCTCGCTGGTGAATGACGTGCTCATGCCTCCCATCGGGGTGTTGACCGGCGGCATCGACTTTAGCAAGCTTGCCCTCTCGCTGCAAGACGAACCGGCAGTAACGATCAAGTATGGCGTCTTTATCAACGCCGTCATCAACTTTCTCATCATTGCCTTTGCGATTTTCATGCTGGTGCGCGCCATGAATCGTTTGAAGAGAAAGGAAGAGGCGGCGCCGGCCGCGCCCACGACAAAAGAATGCCCGGAATGCCTGATGACCATTCCGCTCAAAGCCAAACGCTGCGGCCATTGCACCGCTGTCGTGGCCTGAGTTTGGTTGTCAGATGCTCGATTCTGGATGCCCGTTTTTTAATTCAGGATCGGGCATTGTTTTTTAGGGATTCTCCGCTTGAGCCAACACATTTGTGAGTAAGGCTGAATCAGAGAACTGCAACGTATTCGTGAGCCTGCGGCGGAAAACTCGAGGCCGGGCTTCTGACAGTCTGCCCCGATTTTCCGACAAGCTAAAAATCGAAGCTCTTCCAGCAGCTTTGAAAACGTCGCCCAGAAGTAGAACTGCCACAGAAATAAAAAAGCCTTTTCAGCGGGATTTCATTTCGTGGGCAAAACACGTTCGGAATTTTATTCTAACTTTGAGCGCCTTATGGCCTTAATGCTTTGATGCGATACAGCCATGAACAAAAACGCCAAAAACCGGGCCGCAGAGAAATCAGGCGCCTTCTCTGCGGCAATGTAAACTCGTCTGCGATGGGTGAAAAACTGTTGTGAATATGATCGCATATGAAATACGCGCGATGCAGGCAGATGATCTGCCGGCCGTGAATCGCATCCTGTCAAAATCATTTACTGCAGCACGAATCCATGAAGGCTTCAAGCGGCCGCATGTGCCGTTGGTGCATCTCTCATTCCTGGAAATGTATCTCGCGGCGTTTCCGCCGGGCTGCTTTGTGATGGAGCACAAGCACACGCTCATCGGCTATAGCTTTGCGCATTTGTGGGGCAAGGTCGGCTGGATTGGTCCGGTGAGCATCATCCCGGCGTATCAAGGCAGACATCTCGGACGCAAAATTGTGCAAGCCTCGGTGAAGGCCTTGCAGGACGAGGACGCGCGGGTGATTGGGCTGGAAACCGTGCCGCGCAATTATCGCAATCTGGGATTCTATTCCAATCTCGGTTTTTTGCCCGGTCCGCTTTCGCTCGATCTCGTGCGCCATGTGCCGCCGGTGCGGGCCGAAACCCTGCCGGAGCATGTTGAAGCCGTTTTTCACAGCGAGCTGGCGACGAACGAACACGCCAAAATATTTGCCGAGGCCGAAGCGCTCGCGCGCGCCATCGATCCGCATTTGCGACTGCAATCTGAAATCGCTTTGATCCGGCAGTTTCAATACGGCGACGCGCTGTACGTGCGCGACAACAAAAAATTGGCGGCGTGCGTCGTGGCGCATACCGAAACGTATTCTCCCGAGGAAACCACACCGCCCCTGAAAATCATCATGCTCTTGGTGCATCCGCAACAGAACGGGCTGTTGCCTGAACTGCTGCCACTGCTCTTCCGATGGGCCGAGCGGAAACAACTCACCAGCATCAGCGTGCGCACGCCGACGCGCTATCAACGCGCGTATCGTACACTCATCGACGCCGGCTTTCGTGTGGCGCATGCCGAGTTGCGCATGACGCTGAAGGGCTATCACGAGCAGGCGCATCCCGATCACTGCAATTTGATGAAATGGGAATAAATGACTGGTCCAAACGTTTTGCGGGCATGATCATCGTTAAAAATCTTTCTCTCGCCTATGCTTCTGCCGCGGGGGCACCTCAAATTTTATCCGATCTCTCGTTTGAAATTGCCGAGGGTGAGTTTGTCGCGGTGATGGGTCCCAACGGCTCGGGGAAAACCTCTTTGGCGCGCTGCTTAAACGGTATTTTGCTACCCACCAGCGGCGAGGTGATCATCGATGGCTTAAGCACGAGTGATCACACGCAGCTTCTCGAGATTCGCCGGCGGGTCGGACTCGTGTTTCAGCATCCGGACGATCAAATGGTCGCGCCGACGATAGAGCGGGAGATTGCCTTCGGGCTGGAAAATTTGGGTATTCCGCGGCCGGAGATGCAACGGCGTGTCGAGGAGATGCTGGCGCTGTTCGAGCTCTCGCACTATCGCCATCACGCGCCGCATCAGCTTTCCGGCGGGGAAAAACAGCGCGTTGCGCTTGCGGCGGTGCTGGCAATGCAGCCGCGGCATATCGTGTTTGATGAACCGACTTCGCTGCTCGACTATTCCAGCCGCGTGCGTTTTTTTGAAACCCTCGCGTCCTTGCGCCAAAAACTTCAGCGCTTGACGATTGTGCACATCACGCAATTCTCCGAAGAAGCCCTGTTTGCTGATCGCTTGCTGATTCTGCATCAGGGCAAAATTGTGATGCAAGGCCCGCCGCGGGAGCTGCTGCAGCGCGTCGCGGATTTCGAAAAAATCGGCTTGCAGCCGCCAGTGGAGTTTCGTGTGTTCGAAGAATATTGTAAAACAAATAACGTTCGTTTACCGCTTGAAGAGTTTATGTTATCGCCCATTCTGTAGAGCCTGAATCCTCCGCCAGGCAGATTGCCTATTCAAATCTAGAATAAAATTCCGAACGTGTTTCGCCCACTGAAATGCAATCCCCTAAAAAGTTTTTTTTCGGGGCCGTTCACATTTGGGGGTAAATTTTAACAAATCGTGCCCAGACTTTTTCCAACTGATGGAAAAACCCACCTGATAATGCCAAATCCATTGGGTTCTTCCATCCGCTGGAGATTTTCTTTTTAATTGCGGCACGCACGCGTTCGGGCGGGCTTTCTGATTTCGGCTGAAGTGTGCTCACAAGAAGATCTTCACCAGACTCGGGCAAGAGTATATATACGCGCGGCTTGAGCGGACGGAGCCAACAAGATTTGATTAACACTTTCACCAACACAATCGAACGGCGCAAGAATTGTAGCACGAAATCCTGCAGGAGACAAATCGCAACTGGATTCTTCAACAGGTGAATTATGAAAAAGTGGATGTTGTGCCTGGCAGGCGTGTTGAGCGGGGCAATGGCAGGTTGCAACAACGACGCAACTTCGCCCACGGCCGGTGAAGCAACTCTGCGCATGTGGTTAACCGACAAAACCGCGGCCTATGACGCGGTCAACATTACCTTTACCGAAATCAGCGCGCATATCGACAGCCAATGGATCGTGCTCAACGATCAGACGCAAACCGTGAATTTGCTCGATTGGAACAATGGCAAAACCTTGCTGCTCGGGCAAGCTGCCATTGAGGCGGGCACGTATACGCAAATTCGGTTGAAAATTGCGGCTGCAGAAGTGGTCTGGAACGGCCAAAGTTACCCGATGGATGTGCCGAGCGGCGCGCAATCCGGTTTGAAATTGCTTACGAAATTCGAGATTGCAGCCGGCTCAACTTACGATATTGTGCTCGATTTCGATGCGGAACGTTCGGTGGTGACGACCGGGCCGCCGCAGAATCCCAAGGGCTTCAAGCTCAAGCCCACCATTCGGGCGATCGCCATGGCGTTCACCGGCTCAATCTCGGGCCGGGTCGCGAATCCAGCAGCATTGCCGGTGGCGGTTGCAGTTGCGGGCAATGATACGATTACCGCCAGCGCCGTCGATCCTGTTAGCGGAGATTTTCGCCTCGCGTTCTTGCCTCCGATGGCTTATGTCGTGAGCATCGCCGATACGCTGGGCCGCGCATTCAGTAAACCGGACGCGCCCGTCAATGCCGGACAAGATTATGCTCTCGGCAGCATCACGCTGCAGTGAAGCTTTCCCTCCAAACAAGAAAAGGCCAGAGTGACAGCATACACACTGGCCTTTTTTCTGGTTCTATGCTGTTCTGTGTGGACCGCACGAATACGCCGAAGGCGTTCAACAACAAAGCCGAGGGTCGCGCGCAGCGCACTCTCGGAAAACAACCAAGCCCACGAGAACTCTGAAAGAGTTCGGCAAAAAAATGTTATGGCCGCCGGCCCGTCGTTCATTTTCGTTAAGGTTTTTGTTTTAGGAGGCAATTTTTGTTGAACACCATTGGTGTTCTTTAGAATTGGGTGTTAGATTACCCAGGGTGCCCAGAAACTGGGCGCCCTGGGCTGAGTTGTACAACGCCTTCGGCGTATGATTTATCACAGTATGTCATGGGCACGCAATTACCCACACTAATCAGCACAGAACCTTTTTCTTATACGTTTTTATACTCACGTCTGGCAATGTTCAGCCGCGGCGTTATCATAACTCACATGACCGTGGCACGAACGACGTGACGAAGCGATTCATGTCCAAAGTTGGGGTAAACTTTGAACGTGTTTCACTCACGCAAATGCTCAAACGGCTTCTGCAAGAAAAACATTTTGCTGAACTCCTGCCAGCCGCAATGCGATCGCCGCGGTTCGATTGCTTGCGCCGGGCGTGCCCAAACGGCTGCGCACATGCGCCAATTCACCGCAAAATTGTTCGCGCTTTTGACTGTGCTGCAAATAAGGCGCGAGCGTCTCTGCTACTGCTTGCGGCTTGAACTCATCTTGCACGAATTCCGGCGCAATTTTGCGGCCAGCCACGACATTCACCAAACCGATGTAAGGCAACTTCACCACGCGTTTGCCGATTTCATAGGAGAGCCGCGAGACGCGATAAACAATTGCGAGCGGCGTGCCGAAGCAAGCGGTTTCGAGCGTGGCCGTGCCGGAGCACACGATACAAGCCGTGCTCTCCCGCATGAGTTCGTACGTTCCGTTTGGAATCAGCTTGATCTCCGGGTTTGGAATGAATTGGCGATACAGGCTTTCCGGCAAGGTTGGCGCCTGGCCAATACCGATTTGCAAATCAGGATAGCGGTCACGCAGCAATTGCGCGGTTGCGATCATATCGGGCAGCAAACGCGTGATTTCATGCTTCCGGCTGCCGGGCAAAAGTCCGAGCAGCGGTTTATGTTTGACAAAGCCGTTTCTTAAAAAAAATTCTTGTTGCGTTAGCTTGGGAGACAAACCTTCCAGCAGCGGGTGACCGACGAAATGCGTGCGCAAGCCGGCATTGGAAAAAAGTGGCGCTTCGAAAGGAAACACGACTGCCATCTCATCAACCAGTTTCACCATTTTGGGAATGCGTTTCGCGCCCCATGCCCACACTTGCGGCGCAATATAGTAAAGAATTTTTATCCCGCGCTCGCGCAAGCGTTTGGCAAGGCGCAGATTGAATCCGGGATAATCGATGAGGATGACAACCGCAGGTTGGCGGCGTTCGACTTCCGCAACAACAGTCGCCATGACTTTGCGCAGAAAAGGCAAATGGCGAATCACTTCCGAGAAGCCGACCACGGCCATATCGCGAATGTGAAAGAGTAATTCCATGCCGGCTGCGGCCATGCCGTCGCCGCCGATGCCAAAAATGTGTGAATTCGGCGATGCAGCTTTAAGCGCCTGCACCAGGCGGGCGCCGTGCAGATCGCCGCTGGCCTCGCCGGCGATGATTAAAAAGGTGGGAGAGGTCGGCATCAAAATTTCCAAATCAAGAAGATCGCCAAGCTCACCGCCGTGAAACTTAGCAGGGTGTTACTCTCGATTTTAAGCGCGCGCTGGAGCGGCATGACTTGCACGTTTTGCTTTTGAAACGGCGTCAGGCGCGGCAGGAAACGCGGAACGTGTTTTAAATAGTTCGTGTAAACCTCGCCAAAACGCTGTTGCAAATGCTCTTCTTCGAGTGAGATGATCATGCTGTATTGCCAGGCAAACAGCGCAACAAAGATGACCAGCATCCATGGCATCCAGGCGTTGGACATGAGACACAGGCCCAGGCTGAGCAGGAAGTTGCCGAGATAAAGCGGGTTGCGCACGAACGCGAACGGGCCGTGGGTGATCAGCACCGCGCCCGCGCCCACGTTGCCGGTGGTGCGCGTCGCGCCGCCGGCGTGCCGCACGCCCCACAGCCGCAAACTCTCGCCCAGCAATGCCACGATGAAGCCGAATATCAAACTCACCGGCGTGGGGTTCGCCAAGAGCAAAATGGCAAGCAACAAAGGAATGGGAGTGTAGCTGCGAAATTTGAACAACAGCGCGCGAATATCCATGTTCATCTCGATTGAGTTTGTTCCATCGGCAATTCATAGCATGCCGCTTCACGATGATTGCGCACCAGCAAATAGGCGCCGGCAAGCGCGGGGTTGTTCCAGGTCTTGTCGTCCAACGCAGCGAAGCGCGTCAATTCGGTGTGCCTCTCCGGATTCGGCGCGACGAGCGCCAGCCCGCCGGATTCTTCTTGAATCAGCAACACGTCGTCGATCAACATGATCTGGCCGTGGCCGTACCGTCCGGCTTTCCATTTGCGCTCGCCGTTGGCGAGATCGAGGCAAACCAGCACGCCGTCATCGAGGCCATAAACATAGCCTTCATAAAAAATCACGTTGGTGAATTTTGCTTTGAGGCGCGGCGTTTCCCACAGCACATGCGCGGAGAACTCGCCGGCGCCATTCTTTTTGATCTCGAATAGTTTGCAGCCGATGCCATAACCGCTGGTGACAAGAATGCGATCATGCGGCAACGGCAAAGGTTGCGCAACGTTGGGCTGCTCGTTGGGCCAGGGATGCTGCCACAACAGCTTGCCGGTGTGAGGATCATGTCCCGCAACACTGGCTTGATTGAAAATGAGTATTTGCGGCGTTTCTGCGAGCGTTGCCAACAACGGCGAGCTGTAACCGGCGCGATCGTCGCCGCCCGACCAAATTTTTGCGCCCGTGTCTCTGTGATAGGCCACAAGCGAACGGCCGTTGCTGCCGCCGGCGCTGATCACCACCAAACTGTCGAATACCAACGGCGAACAACTCACACCCCAGGAATTCGGTTTGGCCTCGTTATCGGTAATGATATTCTTTTGCCACATTTGCTTGCCGGTGGCAAAATCAAGGCAATTGAGAATACCGGTGGCGCCCAGCGTATAAACGCGGTCACCGGCGATCGTAGGTGTTGCGCGCGGGCCTTCACCCGCAACAACTTCGTGGTAATGCGCCTCATCGCCGTGGCTCCACTTAACTTTGCCGGTATACAACTCATAACACACAACGAGTTCCTGCGCGCCGCGTTGTTCTTGCGTGATGGCGGAGCTTCCCCTGACGGCAAAGGCGGACCAGCCGGCGCCAATTGCCTGCCGCCACAATTGGCGCGGCGGCTGCTTTGACCAATCGCGGACAAGAGGCGGCCCGGGAATTTTTCCGTTGCGTTGCGGGCCGAGAAATTGCGGATAATCATGCGATGAAAGCCATG
>SZPB01000273.1 GCA_030263535.1 Cytophagia bacterium CHB2 | reverse complement strand
AATAAACGCGCCAGAATGGCTTTGCCCAGCCCGCGCCGCAAGGCGGTTTGGGCGAACCGCCGCCGCATGCCGAACAACGCCGCGCCCAGCATCAGCAATGCGGCGGCCGTGCCGTAGGATAATCCCCAAAGATTTTGCGGTTGAATATCGGAGATGATCGCATTTGCCGAAAACACCAGGCCGCAAACCGCCAGCGCGAGCAAGAACATTCGCATGCCGGCAGAATAACTACGCCAGGGCTTGAAACTCTTGCGTAACGAGGTTTTATTCACTGTCAAAAAACTGTTTTCTGCCATAAATGAAAATTCTGTTTGACATGAACGTTGCACGTTCATACCTGTAACTGACCGTTTCGTAATTGAGCTTGCGGGCAGCTTGCTTTCATCTAAGTGATTGAATAACCCGCAGACAAGCTCACGCCGCGCCGTTATTTTCGCAAAAGCAATGCCACTTTCATGTTATATCTTTTTAGGGAATCATTATGAGTATCTCCGTAAGCAAAAAAGCCTCGAACGAGTCGAGGCTTTTTTGAGCAGTTCAAATGGCCATTTCAAACAAGACGGCCAAAATTTTTAGTACAATTGTCCGTACAGCAGTCTAATCTCCTTCATGCAAATTCCTGATCACTATTTGCAAACCAAAACTGATTGAAGGGAGAAAATATTTTTCACGTCGCCGGCATTGGAATGGCTACCTCACCACAATCAACTTTTGTGTTGCGGTATAACTACCCGCTGTCATGCGCAACAGGTAAATCCCGGCGGGCAGCATTCTGCCGCTGTCATCGCGGCCATTCCAGGAAATTTCATGAATGCCCGCAGGCTGCTCGGCATGCAGCAAACGGCGCACACGGCGGCCCATCACATCATAAAGCACAAGCTCGATCATACTTTGCTTGGCCACATGAAAAGCAATGCGAGTTACACCCGCGCCCCAACGCATGGGATGAGGAAAACTCTGCTCCAACTTGTATTGCGCCGGAACGTTTGCTTGCGGCTCTGCCACGCTGGTAAGGGTGAGGTTGATTTTCCACTCTGCCGCAATCGTATTCACGCCGTCGCTTACTTCGACGCGGATGCTGTGTTCGCCGGGGGCATAGAAAAAAGCGACAAACGCATAGGTTTGCGCAAAGGAAACCGGAAAATTATCGGCAAACCAGGTGTAGCTCAAGGCATCGTTATCTGCATCGATCGCAGCAACGGCGAATTTCACGGTATCCCGTTTTGCTGCGACGAGAGTTTGATTTGCCGCCGGCGCAACACTGCTCCACACTGGTGGATTGTTGCCCGCCAGCGGCAGATTGCGGGTTGGCGCAATATCGTACCCTTCCAGCGGCGAAATGTCGGTTTCAGTTGGCGCGGTTGTGCCGAAATAATTGAAGCGTGCATTGATTTTTGTTGCGCCTGGCGCGCGTGAAAGCTGGCGGCCAATAGTGCCGCCGGTATTGCCGAAAATATCATTGCTGCGTCCCGGCTCACCGCCGATTTGCGGCAATGCCGCGCCCGCGCTATAAATTGCGCCGCCGAAGCTGGCCGACGCAACATGATTTTGCGTAATGCGATTGCCGCTGATCAGCACCGGCGAGTTGTCCAAATACATGGCAGAGCCGGGCGCCATTGAGCTGTTTCCCATGAACGTGCAAGCGAGAATCTCTGCGCTGCTATTCAACAAATAGATCCCCGCGCCCGTGCCTTGATTCCGCGTGAAACGCGATTGCACAACGGAGAGTCCGCTGACGCCAACGCCTGACAACCCCGCGCCGAATCCTGCGGTAACGTTGTTGTGAAAATGCACGCCGCTTACACGAATGTTTTGCGCATTCTGAATTCGCAATGCCGAGCCGTTTTCCCCGGCAGCAGCTTTTGCCAAACGAGAATGGTTTCCCGTCGTCAACGTGACATTGCGCACGGCAATGCTTTCAGCCGCAACGATTTCCAGGATCCGGCCGACCTCACTGCCCTCGAGCAACACGCTGTCGGCATGGCTGCCGGCCAATTCTATCCGGCTCGGAAGCTGAAGCGGAAAAATTTCTCCGCTCGTTTTGTTGGAATAGATGCCTGTTGCCAGACTGAGCGTGAACAAATCTCCCGGCAATGACACAAACAAGCGCAGCGCTTGCCGCAACGTGCGCAGCGGATTTTGCGCCGAGGGCGCGGCATTGCTGTCGCTGCCTGCGGGTGAGAGATAAAGTGTGCGTTGTTCAAAGGGCAAAACGATGCTCGTTCTGCGGAAATTCGCAACCTCAAAACTTCCCGGTTCGCCCACCACCGCGTCATCCGGCAGCGCGCCAAAAAAATTGTAACGCGCATCAATCGGATTATTGCGCGCCGGCCCGTACAGGCTTGCTGCCTTCACCGCCGCGGTGTTGCCATAAAGATCGTTACCGTTTGCCAATGTTCCGCCGATAATCGCATTCGCCTCGGCATTGACATAAATCGCGCCGCCGGTTTGCGTGGCCGCATTGTCAATGATCGTATTGCGATAAATTTGCGTCATGCCGCCCGACAATGCCACGGCGCCGCCCTGTTCCGCTTGATTGCCGCGCATACGATTCGACAGAATCTGCGCCAGCTTGGGCCGGTTGCCATGCAGCGCGCCGCCGCTGCCGGCGGTTTGATTGCCGAAAAATTCGCAATGCTGAATGATCACACTGTCGCCCTCGACATTGATCGCGCCGCCGCGCAGGTGTGCTTGATTGCGCTCAAAACGGGTGTGTTGAATCACGGCGCCAGTGTTGTTGCGCAATGCCAGGCCGCCGCCTTGCACCGCAGAATTATCTTGAAACCAGCAGCTATCGATCAAACTGACTTCCACCGAGTCCAGCAACACCGCGCCGCCGCGCTGGCCGCTTTTTCCGTTTTGCAAAGTCAAATGGCGCAACGTGACGTTTTGCAGTTTGCGGCCTTCGAAAATGCGGCGGCTGCCGTCGCCTGCGATGACGGTTTCTTCGCGCTTGCCGCCGGCAATCGTAACATGGCTTTCGAGCGGCAGCGGAAAAATCTCGGCGGTGGCGTCTTTCGCATACCGTCCGGGCAGCAGTTGCAACTGCATGGGCAACTGCGGCATGCCGAAGAACAGTTTCAAAGCGCCGGCTATCGTGCGCAGCGGTTCCGCCGGGCTGGCGCCGGAGGCTTCATCATTTCCGTGCGGCGCGACAAAAAGCGTGCGTGCGCCGCGCGGCATGCGAATAGCAATATTGCGATACTCCACCAATGAAAACTCCGTGAAGGGATGCGCGGTACCCGCGTGCGGAATTTCACCCCAATAGTTGTAACGCGCATCAACCGTCAATCCCGGCGTCACGCGATAAAGCTGGCTGCCTTGTCCGTCTGTTGTGTTGTCATAAATATCATTTCCACGATTGCGATTTGCGCCGATGAGCGGCAGCGAAGCGCCGTCCAAGGCAATTGCGCCGCCGCCCAGGGTTGCGTGATTGTTGCGCATGCGGTTCGAGCTTAATTCGATGCGTGATTGCGCGATGTACATCGCGCCGCCGATTTCCGCGCGATTGCCAGTGAAATCATTTTGCGTGAAAACCGTGGTACTGTTGGAATCGCATGCCACCGCGCCGCCGGATTGCGCGAGGTTATCGACAAACACATTTCTGGAAATCTCGTTATCATCGCCGTACAATGCCAATGCGCCGCCGGCGCCCGTGCTTTGATTCCCGCGAAAAATGCTGGCCGTCAGGCTCATGTTTTCACAATTGATCAAACGCAATCCCGCGCCGTGGCTGCCTTTGTTGTTTTCAAATTGCAAAGAATCCAACTGCACACGTTCGCACGCGCGCAACAGCAGCGCGCCTTTATTGGCATTGCGCAAAGTCAAGCCGGCCATGCGCACCGCCGCAATATTGGCGCTGTTGATCAGTTCCGATTCGTGCCAGTCCGCACCGTCGATACTCGTCGCCTCGCGTCCTGCTCCCAGCAGGTTAATGCGCGTCTTGAGTTGAATTGGAAAGTTTTCGCCGGTAGCGGCATGGCTATAAACCCCGCTGCGCAAGTGCAAGCGCAGCGTGTCCAGCTCAGTCGCAAAGATTTGACTCAACGCATAGCGAATGGTACGCCAGGGTTTTTGCGGCGTGCCGCTGTCTTCATCCGAGCCGCCCGGCGCAACATAAAAATCGCGCGCGCCGAATGTCGCGGTGATCGAAACATTGCGGGCATTGCTCGAATTTATTTGATCGGTGGGCGAAGCCACGCGCCGGCTCGGCAAAGCGCCCCAAAAATTATAGCGCGCATCTGCCGTGCTTTGTCTGCCAAACAAAAGTAATTGCGACCCGTCTTGTGCTCCCACGTTTTCGTGAATATCGTTGCCTAGATCAAAAGCGCCTCCAATAACAGCGCCGGTGACGTTCTGCAAAACAATGCCGCCTGCGCCCGTCTGCTGACTCTGCTCAGCGGTATTCCAGCGTATCCGGCATTTTTGAATGATCGGCGCGGTCGAGGCGATGAACATGCCGCCGCCGATGTTCATGGCCTTGTTGTATTGCATGGTCACGCCGGCGATGATCGTGGCGGTGGAACTGTCATGATACAGCGCGCCGCCGTTGAACGCGGTGTTGTTTTCCAGCCAGCAATCTTGCAGTGTAAAGCCGCTGCCGCGCGAGACAAACAAGCCGCCGCCAAGATCTTCCGCTTGATTGTTGCGCACCCGGCAGCGTATCAGTTGCAAATCGGTAAACCCTTTGACCCACAAGCCTGCACCCTGGCCGGAGGCTTGCGCCACGCCGGGCGCTTTGCCGTTTTGCAGGCACAAATCCATAACGCTGACCTGTTGCACGTTATTGCCGGTGAACACTCTCGCCGTTTGACCCGCATCGATGATTGTCGCAAAGGCCCCGGAGCCGATGATGGCCACGTAATTTTTCAAATGGAGGGGAAACGTTTCGTTTGTGGCAGCAGCGCTGAATGTGCCGGAAGAGAGTTTGAGAGCTTTGGGGAAAGCGGCGCTGGCTTGTACAGTTTGCAAGGCGAAGGTTACGCTGCGCCACGGTTTTTGCGCCGTGCCATTGCCCTGCATGTCGCTGCCGGAAACGGAAACATAGAGCGTATCAATTGCCGCGCCAGCGCGCAACGGAAGCAGAAAAAGAATGAGCCAACCGAACGGCAAAAACAATGCGACGGAACAGCGGCGGCGGGGTAAAAACGTGAAGGCCATAGGTGAAACCCCTGAAAGTTGTCAAAATCCATTTTGTTGCGCCCACTCGTTGAGCC
This sequence comes from Cytophagia bacterium CHB2, assembly GCA_030263535.1. Lineage (NCBI taxonomy): Bacteria > Pseudomonadati > Bacteroidota > Cytophagia > Cytophagia bacterium CHB2. The sequence continues at coordinate 3,621 of SZPB01000273.1, read as the reverse complement.
ACTCGCAAAGCTGAAGCATGAGGCCGTAAAAATTGTGACAAATGTGTTACGTGTTTATATATACCGACTAGAACGAAGATTGAGGACAGAGGAAATGCGGATATTCCCTCATGTTAGCTCAATGAGACGATTAAACTCGGACTTGACTTTCCGCCTGTGGCTGTGTACGTTTTCTTGATTTTTAATATTCTTGTAACAAAATGCACCGGAAGAGCGGGAGACCTGAATGGATGTCAACTACATCGCGCTGGCCATTCCATTTTTTCTTGTCTTGATCGGCTTTGAAGTGTGGTTTGCGCGGCATGAGCGCAAAGAGTATTACCGCTTCAATGACGCCATTAATGATTTGAGTTGCGGCGTGGCGCAACAAGTGGTGGGCGTTTTCAGCAAAGTCGCGATCGTGGCGGGTTACATTTGGATTTATGAAAATTTTGCGTTCTGGGAAATTTCTTCTCAATCAATTCCGGCGTGGATCGCGTTGTTGTTCGGCGTGGATTTTTGTTACTATTGGTTTCATCGCGTCAGCCATCGCATGAACGCGCCCTGGGCGGCGCACATCGTACATCATCAAAGCGAGGAGTTCAATCTCGCCGTGGCGCTGCGGCAGGGCACGTTTCAAAGCTGGTTTTCATGGATTTTTTATCTACCGCTTGCCCTGATCGGTTTTCCGCCATTGATGTTTCTCACCATGTCGGCCTTCGATACGCTTTATCAGTTTTGGATTCACACCCGCGCCATCGACAAACTCGGCCCGCTGGAGTGGGTGATGAATACGCCCTCGCATCATCGCGTGCATCATGGCCGGAATCCGCGCTATCTCGACAAAAATTACGCGGGCATTTTCATCATTTGGGATCGTTTGTTTGGAACATTCGAACCGGAAACCGAGCCGGTGGTTTACGGCGTGACCGAACCGCTCAACAGTTGGAATCCGATCTGGGCGAATTTTCATTACTGGGTAAAACTCAAACATCTCGCTGCGCAATTTCCACGTTTTATCGACAAAGTGAAACTGTTTTTCATGCCGCCGGAATGGCGGCCCGCAGGCCTGTCCCCGCTGCCGCCGCACCCCGAAGTGACGCCCGAAACTTATGTGAAGTACGATACCAGAACGCCGCTCGGATTGAATCTTTACGTGTTCGTGCATTTCCTGCCCGTCATCGCCGCCACGTTTTATTTGCTGCAAAAGGAAAACGTTTGGCCGGCAGCATGGCGCATCGCAACTGCCGCAATGATTCTGCTGGCTCTGTTGACGCTCGGAGGAATTTTGGATAAAAGAAAATGGGCATTCCAACTGGAGTTTGTGCGGCTGGCGGCGCTTGCCGTCGCCGCCATAACGGCCTCACTCGGACACGAACTGTTCATGCTGCTGGTATTGTTGACCTTTGTTCTGGCCGCCGTTGTAACATTCTGGCTCGGCAGTTATCGCCACATTTTTGGCGTGCAAGCGCCTGCGGACGTCCCTTCAAAATACCCAGGACACGTCTCAACGATTTCCCGGAGTGAGACCTAGAATTCCGCCTCTCAACCTATGAATCGCATCGATCGACTTGTTGCTACTGTTCTTCTGTTGCAAAGCCGCCGCCTGATCCGGGCGCAGGATATTGCCGAGCATTTCGGCATCAGCATACGCACGGTGTATCGTGATTTGCTGGCGTTGCAAGAAGCGGGAGTACCGCTGGCGGCTGAAGCCGGCGAAGGCTATAGTCTGGTGGATGGTTATCATCTGCCGCCGGTGATGTTCACGCAGGAAGAAGCCAGCGCCTTGTTTGTCGGCGGTGAATTCGTGCAGCGCCTCACCGATGCCTCGCTCAAAAAGCATGCAGAATCCGCATTGCTGAAAATTCGCGCGGTGTTGCCGGAGGATCGCCAGGAGTACATCGAGCGCCTGCAACAAGTCACACAGGTTTTCACGCAGCCGGCCCCACAACAAAACGGTTTTCGCGACGATGTGCTCACCCTGATGCAGGACGCCGTGGTGCATCGCCGTGTGTTGAAAATGGAATATTGCGCCTTAAACACCGGCGAGATTACGCATCGTTGCGTCGAGCCGCTGGCTTTGCTGTATTATAACGACCACTGGCATCTTATTGCGTATTGCCGACTACGCCGGGACTATCGTGACTTTCGCACCGATCGCATTAAATTCATCCAAACCGTTGACGAAATTTATTCGCTGCGTGAAGGATTTTCCATTGCAAAATATTTGCAAGAAGCGAACAAAATCGAAAATCCGCAGGAAGTGCGCGTCAAGTTTAAGCCGGCGGTGGTGAAACGCGTGCGCCACCGCTATTTTTTGGGCGTTGCGGAAGAGCCGACGGCGGATAACGGCGTCATCATCACGTTTCTTGTTCCCGCGCTGGAAGTCATGGTTGATTGGCTGCTCGGCTTTGGCCCGGAAATCGAAATTCTACATCCGCCGCAATTGCAGCAAATGATTTTGGAACACGCGCAGAAAGTCGTAGCCCATTACGCCACGAACAGCCCCAATTAGCTGGATTCTCTGCTAGTTCTCTTCTAAAACTATCCTCCTCGAAGAGACTCATGTCATCAACTCATGCCACGCTCGCCCGGCGTTTATCTGAAATGTTCGCGGAATTGGCGCAGGTCGAAGCCATTGCGCTGGCGGGTTCGTGCAGCAATCAGGTTGCGGACCCGGCCTCGGATATTGATTTGTATGTTTATACCCGAAGCGATATTCCTCTGGCGGCGCGCCAGAGTATCGTCGATCGCGCCGGCGGCGCCACCAAAGCCGATCTCGGGCTAACGCACTGGGGACCCGGCGACGAATGGTTCGATGCCGCCAGCGGAATCGAAGTCGATATCATTTACTTCGATGCGGCTTGGATGGAAAATCAAATTCATCGCGTTATGCGTGAGCATCAGGCCAGCCTGGGCTATACCACGTGTTTTTGCCATACCGTCAAACAGTCGCAAATTTTTTCCGACGCGCGCGGCTGGCTGGCGGGTTTGCAAAGCCTTTGCCGGCAGGAATATCCCGAGGCGTTGCGGCGCAACATTATCGCATTCAATCATCCCATTTTGCGCCGGGTCATTCCGTCTTACGCCAATCAATTGGAAAAAGCCGTGAGGCGCGGCGATCTCATCAGCATCAATCATCGGCTGGCGGGACTCCTCGCCAGTTATTTTGATGTGATCTTCGCCCTCAATCGGCAACTGCATCCCGGCGAAAAGCGTTTGCTGGAATTGGCGCTGGCCCGCTGTGAAAAACTTCCGCGCGACATGGCCGCCGATCTGGTGAGCCTCCTGCGGCTGTCGGCGACGGGGGAACCGCTTTTGCTCAACCAACTAACAGAATTCTTGAATCGACTCGATCAACTGCTCGAACAAGAAGGCTTTGATCCTCAAACTTCGCGGCCTCGAGTGTTATGATACATGGCTTACGCTAATTCAAACAGAGAATGATTCTATGCAGATCAAATTCTTCGCTACGCCCGCGGCGTTGCGCAAGTGGTTGGAGAAGAATCACGACACAGCGCAAGAATTGTGGGTGGGATTCTACAAGAAAAGTTCGGGCAAGCCCAGCATCACCTGGCCGGAGGCGGTGGATCAACTGCTTTGTTTTGGCTGGATCGATGGCGTGCGCAAAAGCGTCGATGA
>SZPB01000272.1 GCA_030263535.1 Cytophagia bacterium CHB2 | reverse complement strand
AGGCTGCATGCTCAACTATGTTTGGCTGGCGTTGATCGTCATCGCTGTGATCACCGGCGCCGTCACCGGCAATATCGCGCAGGTGACGAAACAGGCGTTCGACTCCGCGGAAACCGCGGTGAAAATCGCGCTGGGTTTGATCAGCATCATGACGCTGTGGCTCGGCATCATGAAGATTGCCGAGCAGGCGGGTTTTATCAGATTATTGGCGCGCGCGTTAGCGCCAATCATGCGCCGCCTCTTTCCCGAAGTGCCGCCGGAGCACCCGGCCATGGGTTCAATGCTGCTGAACATCGCAGCAAACTGGCTGGGCTTGAGCAACGCCGCCACGCCGTTTGGTTTGAAGGCAATGGAGGAACTGCAGCAACTCAATCCCAAAAAAGACACAGCCACCAATGCCATGGCGATGTTCCTCGGCATCAATACCGCCAGCATCACATTGATTCCGAGCACGATCATCGGCATTCGCGTTTCGCTGAACTCCAACAACCCTTTCGAAATTATCGGCACGACGATTTTTGCCAGCGTTTGCGCCACCACCACGGCGATTATCATGGCGAAATTGCTGGCCCGTTTGCCGATTTTCAAAAAAGATGATCCCCGTCTGACTTCTCAACCGCAAGCGGAGGGCCAACATGGGTGATTTTTTTCGTGCGGCACTCGAACTCGTCTCGACCTGGGCCATCCCGACGCTGCTGTTCGTGATTCCGGTGGTCGGCTTTTTCAAGAAAGTAAAAGTCTATGAATGCTTCGTCGAAGGCGCGAAAGAAGGCTTCAATGTGGCGATTCGCATTATTCCGTTTTTGGTGGCGATTTTATTCGCGATCGGCATGTTCCGCGCTTCCGGCGCGATGGATTTGTTCGTGCAGATCATTTCACCCCTCACAAATCTGATCGGCATGCCGGCAGAAGCGTTGCCGCTTGCACTCATGCGCCCGCTGTCGGGCAGCGGCTCGCTTGGCCTGGCAACTGAAATCATGAAAACGCACGGCCCGGATTCGTTTCTTGGCCGGCTGGTTTCAACGATGTACGGCAGCACGGAAACGACGTTTTATGTTCTCGCAGTTTATTTCGGCGCGGTTGGCGTTAAAAAAATCCGGCATGCGCTGGCCGTGGGCCTGATCGCCGATGTCGCCGGCCTGATCGCAGCGGTTTTTATTTGCCGATGGATCTTTGGATAAAATCGCTGGCCGCTTGCGGAATTGCCCGAGGTTGCTTATCTTCCGCCGTCATTTAAAAAACGATGATCATTTTAGCAGCGAGGCAATACGTGCAATTTTCTCACACACCTGCAAAACTTTGCTATCATTTATGCATATTATGCATATTTTTTATGCTCGGCATGCTGGCCGCTTGCAGTTCCAGCAAAAGGATTGAACGGGTGGAACGTCCGGCCCCCGCGCGTACCGCGCCCCCGCAAGAAACCGTGACGCCCAAACCTGCCGAGGTGGTGTATGACGAATCATTCGATCCGGCCACCTTGCGCGAGCCGGCGTTCGACATTCCGCACAAAATGCCGAAAGATCAGGTGCAATCACAGGCGTTCGTGCAAGTGCAAACAGATACAACGGCGCGCGACACGTCATGGGTCACGACGCCGGGCTATCAATTGCAACTTCTACAAACCGAAGATGGCCAGCAAGCGCGTGAGGCCATGAAAATTGCCCTGTTCGATCTCGATACCGATGTGCAAGTGGTCTACGATCCGCCGTACTACAAGGTGCGCGCCGGGCGTTTTGTGAATCGCTACGACGCCGAACGCCTGCAAAAACTCGCGGACGAAAAAGGCTACACCTATGCGTGGGTGGTGCGTACGGCAGTGCGGGTGCGCGCGTATGAGCTGAACAATCAAAACCCAAAGTAACAAACATTCACCTTTTTCAAAAAAATCGTTGTTGCAAATCGTTCGGTTTGGCACGCCTGAAATAACTGGCGAAATTACAATGGCTTTGTAATGGGGCTGTGCCAAAATTCCGTTTGGAAACCGAGCGATTTTTTATTAAATTAGCGCGTTATTTTTTGGAGATTAGCATGTCCGGTCACAATAAATGGGCCAAAGTTAAACACGTTAAGGCCAAACAAGATGCCATTCGCGGGCGCGTTTTTACACGCTTGATCAAAGAAATTACGCTGGCGGCGCGCAACGGCGGCGGCGATGAAAGTTCCAATGCGCGTCTGCGCAAAGCCATTCAAGATGCGAAGGCCGCCAACATGCCGGCGAGCAATATTGATAAAGCGATCAAGCGCGGCACCGGCGAATTGGAAGGCGTGAGCTACGAAGAAGCCACCTACGAAGGCTATGCCCCCGGCGGCGCGGCGTTGATCGTTGATGTCGTCACCGACAACAAGAACCGCACGGTTGCCGATATTCGGCATCTGTTCGCGAAGCACGGCGGCAACATGGCGGAGTCCGGCGCGGTGGCGTGGATGTTTGAGAAAAAAGGCATCTTCACGGTCACCACCGCCGGCCGCAGCGAAGACGAGTTGCTCGAGGCAACGCTGGAGGCGGGCGCGGAAGATTTGAAATACGATCCGGAATCATCCGACATACTTTCTTCTCCCTCGGATTTTGACGCGGTCAAAGCGGCGCTCGAGCAAAAAGGGATTAGCATCGAAAAGGCGGAAGTCGGGATGTATCCCAAAAACACCGTCAAGGTTGAAGGCAACGATGCGGTGAGACTGTTGAAGCTCATGGATGTGCTGGATGAGCACGATGATGTGCAGCATGTCTATTCGAATTTCGACATCTCCGAAGAAGTCATGAGCCAGGTTGAATAGGCGCCGTGACTCCGGTCAACGGATGGTTTTTGATCCCTCGGTTAAAAGTTGCGATGCAGGGATGCTTAATTTTAGGCGCAGATCCCGGATTGATTACGACCGGTCTTGGCTTGATCGAAGCCAGGGGCGGTCATTGTTTTTATAGAGGCGCCGAAATCATTTCGCCGCCGCGCACGGCAACGCTGGCGCACCGGCTCGATCATTTGTTCTCAAAAACACGCGCGTTTCTGCAAACCCATCATCCCGCATTTATGGTGGTGGAAAAATTAATCCATGTGCAAAATGCCCAGGTCGCATTGAAACTCGGGCATGCCCGCGGCGTGCTGCTGCTCGCGGCGGCGCGCTGTAACGTGCCGGTGATCGATTACACGCCGCGTGAAGTCAAGTTGGCGGTTTCTGGAAACGGCGCCGCTTCGAAAGAACAAATTCAACGCATGGTGCAAGCGGTGTTGAGCATGACAACGCTGCCGGCGCCGCATGATGTTGCCGACGGCCTGGCGCTCGCGATTTGCCATGCGCATCGCACGATGAAGGCACAGACATGATTGCGCAATTGCATGGGCGTTTGCTCCATAAATCTCCCACCCGCGTCATGCTGGAGGTCAACGGCGTCGGTTACGAAATGTCGATTCCACTTTCCACCTATGAAAAACTCGGCAAACCTGACGAGAGCGCGACGCTCCTGACCTACTTGCATGTGCGTGAAGACGCTTTGCAGCTCTTCGGCTTCGCTACCCCTGACGAAAAGCAACTCTTCCTGCACCTCATCTCCGTAAACGGCGTCGGCCCGAAAGTCGCGCAAAGCATTTTAAGCGGCTGTACGGTGGACATGTTCTGCCGCCATATCCAACACAACGAAATCGCGGCGTTGACTGCGATTCCCGGCATTGGCAAAAAAACCGCGGAACGCCTGGTGATCGAATTGCGGGACCGGCTTGCCGGCTTTGCTCCGGCAGAAGCCCCGGCCGCAGCGCCGGGAACTTCCGCTGCCCAGGCAAACGAAGCCTTGCTGGCGTTGATCTCATTGGGTTATCAGCGACCCGCGGCTGAGAAAGCCCTCAAGCGCGTGCAGGATGAAAAAGGCGATTTGCCGGTGGAAGAATTGATCAAAGCGTCATTGCGCTATATTTGATGGACGATTGCAATCATGGCCGATAGTTTAACCCCTCTCAACGACCGCCGCAGCGGCGAGCTGAGCCGCGCCACCACTCCTGATGTGCTGGAGGGCGAGCGTGATTTCGATCAGCGCTTGCGCCCGGCGCTGCTGGAGGATTTTATCGGCCAGGAAAAAATGAAGAACAACCTGCGCATTTTCATGCAGGCGGCGCGTGGCCGCCAGGAAGCGCTCGATCACGTTTTGCTTTATGGCCCACCCGGCCTGGGCAAAACCACGCTGGCGAACATTATTGCGCTTGAAATGGGCACGCAAATCAAAACCACCTCCGGGCCGGTGCTGGAAAAAGCCGGCGATCTCGCCGGTCTGCTCACGAATCTGGGCCAGGGTGATGTTTTGTTTATCGACGAGATCCATCGCCTGAATCGCGTGGTGGAAGAATATCTCTATCCGGCGATGGAGGATTATAAACTCGACATCATCATCGACAAAGGCGCGAATGCGCGCTCGATTCAGTTGCGTTTGCCGCATTTCACGCTGGTCGGCGCAACCACGCGCGCCGGCTTGCTCACCAGTCCGATGCGCGCCCGCTTCGGCGTCGTCATCCGCCTCGATTATTACAGCGCCGACCAGCTTCGCATCATCGTCGAGCGTTCCGCGCGCATCTTGCAGGTTGAGATCGAGCCGGCAGCCGCGGTTGAAATTGCACGGCGTTCGCGCGGCACACCGCGCATCGCGAATCGTTTGTTGCGCCGCGTGCGTGACTTCGCTCAAATCGACGGCAACGGTATCGTCAGTTTGGAGCTGGCCAAAACCTCTTTGGCCCAGCTTGATGTCGATGAACTCGGCCTCGATGACATGGACAAGCGCCTGTTGCGCGTGTTGATCGAAAAATTCAGCGGCGGACCGGTGGGCGTCAACACCCTGGCCGTGGCCATCGGCGAAGAGGCCGGCACGCTCGAAGAAATTTATGAGCCTTATCTGATTCAAGAAGGATTTCTCAAGCGCACGCCGCGCGGCCGCGTGGTCACCACACGCGCCTACCAGCATCTCGGTTTGACGCGCCCGCCGTATGCCGGCGCCGCGCAGCAGGGCTTTTGGTGAAATCGTTCGTAAAATATCCGCCGCCCAACCACAGCCGTCCGGGCGGCGCTTCGCATAAATCAAACCCTAAATGAAAGACGTTCGACAATGAAACTCTCAGATTTTAAGATCAACATCCCGGAAAAACTCGTGGCGCAATATCCCGAGAAGAAACGCGATAAATCCAAACTCATGGTTATCGACCGGGAGAAAAAGTCGATCGAGGAAAAAGTTTTCTCGGATATAGCGGACTATTTTGGCCCGGATGATTGTTTAGTGATCAATGAGACGAAAGTGTTTCCGGCGCGTTTGATCGGCACCAAGGACAAAACCGAAGCCAAGGTTGAAATCTTTTTGTTGCGGCAATTGGAAAACGGCTTGTGGGAAGTGCTGGTGCGGCCGGCGCGCAAAGTGCGCGTGGGCAATCGCCTCTCGGTTGGCCGCGATTTGGCATGCGATGTCATCGACAACACCGTTTCCGGCGGCAGAGTCGTACGCTTTAACTTTAACGGTGATTTCTTTGAAATCGTCGAAAAGCTCGGGCAGTCCCCGCTTCCGCCTTATGTCAAACGCAGCCCGGAGCCGCTCGACAAAGAACGCTATCAAACGGTTTATGCCAACGTCCGCGGTGCAGTCGCCGCGCCCACTGCCGGCCTGCACTTTACCAAAGATCTTTTGAAGAAGATCGCCAACAAAGGCACGCGCATCGTTCCGGTGGTGCTGCACCTCGGCCTGGGCAGCTTCCGGCCGGTGATCGTCGAAGATTTGAGCCGCCACAAAATGGATTCGGAATATTTTCACATCAGCTTTGAAACGGCGCAAGCGATCAACGACACCATGAAAAAGGGCGGCAAAGTCTATGCGGTGGGCACCAGCGTCGTGCGCGCTCTGGAAACCGAAGTTACCAGCGAAGGCTGGGTGAAGCCCGGCAAAGGCTGGACGGATAAATTCATTTTTCCGCCTTATGAATTCAAAATCGTCGACCGTCTCATCACCAACTTTCACATGCCGTGCTCGACGATGTTGATGCTGGTGTGCGCCTTCGCGAATCGCGACATCGTGTTCAAGGCTTATCGCAAAGCCGTCAAAGAAAAATGGCGCTTCTTCAGCTACGGCGACGCCATGTTGATTCTTTAGAGAAGCGTTTTAGTAACTTACTCATCTCCTCGAAACCGCGAATAGACGCGAAAATACGCCAAAGCCTTCATTCGTGTGTATTAGCGTTCATTTGCGGTTTGAGATATGGTAAAGTTATTCGAACGACATTCGTTGATGCCAAGTCGTTCTTAACGAAATTCCATGCCGAAAGAAAAGCAAAAACTGCAAACTTCTGCGATCATTGTCGCCGCCGGCCAGGGAACACGCTTCGGAGGAGAGTTGCCGAAGCAATTTCTCATGCTGTGCCAGCGTCCGATTCTCGCGCATACCCTGCAACGCTTCGAGCAGGCAGAGGCGATCACCGAGGTGGTTTTAGTGGCCTCGCAGGCATGGGTTTCTTACATCGAACGCGAAATTATCGCGCGCTTTCAGATCAAGAAATGCCGGAAGATCGTGATGGGTGGCGAGCATCGCCAGGACTCCGTGTGGGCGGGATTTCAAGCGCTGCAGCCGGCTTCTTCCAGCATCGTCGTCGTACACGATGCCGTGCGCCCGCTCTTCACGCATGCGCTGCTGGAACGTGTAATCGCTGCCTGTGAAACCGCGGACGGTTGCATTCCCGGGCTTCCGCTCAGAGACACCGTCAAGAAAATCTCGGAACACAACATCAAAAAGACCATGGATCGCGCACGCTTGCGCTTGGCGCAAACGCCGCAGGCCTTTCGCGCCAAAGCGCTCAAACGCGCCTTCAAACGGGCGCAAGACGAACATTTTTACGCCACCGACGAAGCGGCGCTCATCGAGCGTGTCGGCGGGCAGGTGGTATGGGTGGAGGGTGAGGAAAGAAATTTGAAAATCACCACGCCCAGTGATTTGCAGATCGCCGAACTCTTCAGCCAGGAGTTGGGCACGTGCGTGTAGGTTTTGGTTATGATGTTCATCCGCTGGTGAGCGGGCGCTCCATGATTCTCGGCGGGGTTCACATTCCGCATGAGCAGGGCTTTGCCGGGCACTCGGATGCTGATGTTTTGAGTCACGCCATTGGCGATGCCCTGCTGGGCGCGGCCAATCTCGGCGATCTCGGCACGCATTTTCCGGACAGTGATCAGCGCTTTGCCGGAGTCTCCAGTCTCATCCTTCTGCAAGAAATCACGCGGCTGCTGGCTGCTCAAAACTTTGCTATTGTCAATATCGATTCCACTCTCGTGCTCGAAGCGCCCAAAATCATGCGCTATGCCCCGCAGATGCGCGACAATCTTGCTGCTGCCCTCCACATTCAACCCAATCAGATTTCCATCAAAGCGACAACTTCCGAAAAGCTGAGTTTCATTGGCCGCCAAGAAGGCGCCGCTGCGTTTGCGGTGGCGTTGATTGAGGCGATTGTTTGAGGCGAGATAGCGCTCAAAAACCTCCCGCACCGCTATAGGGTCATAAAACTCCTTCACCAACTCCTCGGCGGTGAAGAGCTTGAAGCCTTCTTTCTCGACATAGCACAAGTAGCGCATGCCTTCGGGGCTGGCGGCGAAGCGGCCGGTGGCACCCACGGTAACTCACAAGGCACGGCAAAGTCGTGACTGAACATGTTATGCAATGGTAGCAACCCCAATCCAAAAAAGCAATCGCGAATCCGGGCTTGCTATTTCCAAAATGAGGCGATAGATTGCCGACAAGTTATTTTCATTTGAATCCTTGATCAAATTCGGGAGCTGACATGCGCCTTACTCGATTCCTGCTTTTGCTTGCTCTATTGCTCACGGCCTGTGAACGCCAAATCGAATTCGAAGTGCCAGACACCAGCGGCATGGCCTGGTTCAGAGGCAACACGCATACGCACACCACCATGAGTGACGGCGACTCGCCGCCGGAGGTGGTGGCGCAATGGTATAAAGATCACGGCTATCGTTTTCTGGTGCTGTCGGATCATAATGTGTTTACCGATCCCGCCACGCTGGCGAGTTTGGTTGATTCGAGTTTTTTGTTGATTCCCGGCGAAGAAGTCTCCAGTAAATTCGAGGCAAAACCGGTGCATGTGAATGCCTTGAACATTCCCGGCGTGATCGCGCCGCAGTTCGACTCCACGCTGGTGGGCACGATTCAGAAAAACATCGATGCCATTCGCGCGGCGGCGGCCGTGCCGCACATCAATCATCCCAATTTCCGTTGGGCGTTCGATCACCGCGAACTGCTGCAAATTTCAAACGACAAGCTGCTGGAGATTTTCAACGGCCATCCGCTGGTGCACAATTTTGGCGGGGGCGGCTGGCCGGGCATGGAAGAGGTGTGGGATCATTTGTTGAGCGGGGGCAAGCGTATCTACGGCATTGCGGTGGATGATGCGCATCATTTTCAAGGCGAGTTTGCGCCGGAGCGCTCGAATCCCGGACGCGGCTGGGTGGTGGTGAAGGCGCGCACGCTATCACCGCTCGAAATCGTGCAGAATCTCGAGGCCGGATTGTTCTATGCCAGCACGGGGGTGGAACTGGAGGATATTCAAATCGAACCGAAAAAAATTGCGCTGCATATTCGGCAGGAAGGGGATTTCAAATATCGCACGGAGTTTATTGGGAACCAGGGACGGGTCTTATATCGCACGGAGAACAATCCCGCGGTGTTTGAATTGCTCAGCGACGAGCCTTACGTGCGCGCGAAAGTAACAGATTCCGCGGGATATGCGGCGTGGGTGCAGCCGGTGTTTACGCGGCGTAGGTGAAGTGAGTGGGCGAAGTCCGACTTGCGCAATACCAGCTCAATGAATACTTAAGAAGCCTTGAGCGCAA
>SZPB01000271.1 GCA_030263535.1 Cytophagia bacterium CHB2 | reverse complement strand
AACGGTGGGCGAGCCTGTGCGCGCGCAAGAAGCGCTTTACAAACTGGCGCAACGTTACACTAAAATCGAAGCGGAAACGAACGCCGCGCCGCCGGCGCAAGCCTAATCCACAAGCAATAAAAATGCCTGCAAGTAGCGGCCTTCCGGATGATAAATACTGATGGGATGATCGGGGGCATGCCCGCTCTGGCCAATGATGCGCACAGCGCGCTTGGCGTCCGTTGCAGCGGCGAATAGAATTTTTTGAAAAAGATCGGGGGAAACCGGTTGGGAGCACGAACAGCTCAACAACAATCCGCCTGGCGAGATGATTTTCAGCGCCTGCAAATTGATGTCTTTATAAGCGCGCGCCGCATTGTTGACATCTTTCTGGCGATGGGCGAACGCCGGAGGATCGAGAATGATGAAATCAAATGCTTTTGTCGCCGCGCGCAAATAGCGAAATAAATCCGCGGCGACAAAATTTTCATCGTTTACTTGCACATTATTCAACGCAAAATTTTGCCGCGCGAGAGTGAGCGCAGTCGCAGAGGAATCCACGGTAATCACACTTTCGGCGCCGGCGTGCGCGGCATACACGGAAAAAGCGCCGGTATAACCGAAGCCATTCAACACCCGCCGCCCGGCGCTCAGTTTTGCCACCCATTGCCGGTTTTCGCGCTGATCGAGAAAGAACCCGGTTTTTTGCCCTTCACGAATATCCACTTCAAAATACAAACCATGCTCTTGGATGCGCAAGGCCGGCGGCGGCTCTTCGCCGGCAAGAACTTGGACAAACGGCTGCAAACCTTCTTCGAGCAGCGCCGCGCCTGTGCTCTTTTCAAAAATGCCGCGCGGGGAAAGCATTTTTTGCAGCCCGGCTATGATTTCGGCGCGGCGCAGCGCCATGCCCAGGCTGCTGATTTGCATGACTAGAAAATCGGCGTATTTGTCGACCGTCAATCCCGGTAAGCCATCGCCCTCGGAATTTACAACGCGAAATGAATCGGTGGGATGATTGTCTTGCGAAAGAAAAAGCCGCTGGCGCAAACGCAGCGCGGCTGCCAGCTTGCTTTCAAAGAACGTCTCGTCAATCGCTTCGTCTTGCCAGGTGAGCATGCGGCAAACGATTTGGGAGTTGGGGTTATAGAGTCCCCGGCCGATAAATGCGCCGTCTGCTGCGAGAACGTCAATCACAGCGCCCGCCTCGGCGCCGGCATCAACACGGCCAACCGCACCGGAAAAGATCCAGGGATGGAACCGCCTGACTGAACGATCGCGATCGGGTTTGAGATGAAGTTTATTCATAAACCGGTGAAATGAGATGCTACACCGATTTTCAGACTAGCTGAAAATCGAAGCTCTTTGAGCAGCCTTAAACTCCGCCCAGAAAAGTGGAAATCTCACAAAAGTAAAAAAGTGTTTTGTGAGATTTCAATTTTGTGAGCAAAAATTTTCAGAATTTATTCCAAGTTTGAAAAACGAATCGCATAAATTTAATCTGAAAAGATCACGACGCGGCTCATTCGTTTTTGTACACCACACCATCTTTCATCACAAACGCGACATTTTGCAGCGCTTTGATGTCTTGCAACGGATCGACCGCAACCGCAATAATGTCGGCAATTTTTCCGGCTTCGAGTGTGCCCAATTCATCAAGCTTGTCCAGGAGTTTCGCGGTGTGATAGGTGGCGGATTTGATTGCTGCCATCGGCGGCATGCCGGCTTCCACCATGTATTGAAACTCCATGGCATTGCGGCCATGACGAAACACGCCGGCATCCGTGCCGAACGCGATGGGCACGCCGGCTTTGTACGCTCTGCGAAACGTTTCTTGAATCATCGGCCCGATGGATAAAGCTTTGGGTACGACGATTGGGCTGTAATATCCCGGAATCTTTGCCGAGTCGGCAACGGATTTGCCCGCGGTGATTGTCGGCACCCAATATACGCTGTTCTGCTTCATCAGCGCCATGGTCTCATCGTCCATGAATGTGCCGTGCTCGATGGAAGCCACGCCGGCGCGAATCGCGCGTTTGGCGCCTTCTGCGCCGTGCGCGTGCGCGGCGACTTTGCGGCCAAAATCGGCGGCCGTGTTAACGATGGCGCGAATTTCTTCTTCGGTGAATTGCGGATTTTGCGCATTCCCGGATAATGAAAGCACGCCCGCAGTCGCCGTGATCTTGACCCAATCCGCGCCGCGCTTGATGGCCAGCAGCGTTGCCGTGCGCGCGCTTTCCACGCCGTTGATCACGCCCTCTTCAATGCCGGGAATGCCCAAAATATCTTCACGAAAACCATTCGTCGGATCAGCATGCCCGCCCATCACCGCCAGGCTTTTGCCTGCAACCAACATGCGCGGCCCGATGATGTCGCCGCGATTAACGGCATTGCGCAACGCCAGATCAACGCCCTCACCGCCGCCCAGATCCCGCACGGTGGTGAAGCCGGCCATGAGGGTGTTTTTGAGATATTGTGTTGCAGCCAGCGCTTGTTCGGGCGGGTATAGTTGAAACCGCTTGAGATAGCCCGCCTTCTCCGTCTGGCCGGAGAGATGAGTGTGCATATCCATCAAGCCGGGCAGCACAAATTTATTTTTTAGATCGATGATCTTATCATTCGTCTTTGCCGCGGTGAAGCCTTTCTCGATCGCAATGATGCGGCCTTTTTCAATAATGAGGGTGATATTGTTCTGCGTCTTGTCGGAAATGCCGTCAATCAGAGTGCCGGCGTGAACCAGCGTACGCTGCGCCCGCGCCGGGCTTGTCATGCCAATCATAAACATCAAAGCGAAACTGCAAGAGCATAATAGCCGCGCCGGTTGGCGATTCATTTCCTTCCTCCGTGATTCATGAGAAGTTTGTACTGCGATTGTTTCTATGCGATTCGACTTCAAACTCGTGCTCTGTTACCTTAATTTGTAGGAGTATTCTCTTGAAATGTCATCCTGACTAGGCGGGATATTGTGAAGCACTCGACATCAGTCTGGAACTTCACAAGCGCCTTTCTGGATGACAAAGATAGCAGAGCACGGTTTTGGAATTACAGCAAATTAGATAATCCCGCCGCCAGCGTTACGGGATGGTATAACCGAGGGCAAGATTGAGAAATCGTTGTCCCGCAAAATTTTTGTTGAGCAGATCGCCGTCAAGATAGCTTGCTGAAATGTGAAATGACGAAAGCCGGATAGTTGCGCCGGTGGTTAGGAAAATTTCGGACTCCGGGCCGTCGATGAAGGCGGAGTAGTCCTTCAAAAATGTGAACGCGCCAAAGCCTAATTGCATGTCGGGCGAAAGCGCGAGCTTGCCGCCGCCATAAAACTGCCATTTTTTTATGGGCACATCCGCATCGAAATTTTTGTATTCTGTCTCTGCGCTGAGATGCAAGCGCTGAAGAATCGCCGGCGTTGTGAGACCCAGGCGAATGGCCGCCGGTTCTTCTCTGACAAAACGAGACGATACCGCCGGCAACGCGCTCGCGGCTTCATAGCGGGATTGTGCGGACACGCCGAACTGCCATTGTTGCACCAACGCGATTACGCCCAGAGAAAAACGCAGCCCCGCGTCTTCGCCTTCCACAAATGCTTGCGCAATGTCGTTGCGCATGTGTGCGCGGCGCCATTCAACACTGCCGCCGAAGTAAAGCTGTGGCGTAACAGCCGTTGCCCCGGCCACTCCAATTGCGATTTCGTTACGCTGCTGTTGTGGTTCGTCTGCGGCATGCGCGGCCGTAGTTGTAAGCGCTGTCGTTCTGATTTCCCTTAAATCCACTTCGTAGTTGGTCGGCTGGGTAAAAAACGCGCCCAACGAAAAGCCGCGTTGCGGCTGAAATGCGAGACCGGCGAATTGCACGGGTTGAAAGCCGGTGGTGATATCGATATTAAAAAAGCGGAACAAATCCGTGCGCGAGGCCCAGCCGGTTTCAAGCATGAACGAGAAACGCCCGGGCATTTGCGCCAGTCCGGCGGGATTGAAGAGCATGCTTGTGAGGTTACCCGTAGCTGCCGAGTACGCGCCTCCTTGCATGTAAGCCTCAGCGCCGGCGCGATTGGGATGATATTGCCATGCCAACGTATTCTCACCGGTTGACTGCCGGGCAAAGGCGCTTGCCGTCAAAGTCAAATAGCAAGCAACACCAAAACGAATTATCGCCATACGATTCATACGCACACCTCATAATTGCGTCACGTGACAACCGTGAGCAATATAAGCTTTCAACGCACAAAGTCAAATGCTGTGCAGGTTTTGATTGGGTGGGTGAGACTCACGAATTGGTCTCTTCGAAAAGTTGCGGGGGAAAGCGGGTTGCCGGTTTTGAGGGGAGTATCAAGACGAGCGCGAGAGCACAACAGTTGATACGAAGATTAATCGCTTAATGAAGAAGAATACAGAGGAAGGGGTCAAACATAATCGCGGCGTTGGAATCTTCTATCAGCAAAAATAAAATGCGGCTCGTGCCGCCATTCTCCTATCTCAAACGGAATGGCTAACACGAACCGCATTGGGGCTGTCTATTTTGCCAACACCATCTTCTTAATTTCGGAATAAGTCTCCGCGACTTTCACTTGATAAAAATAAATTCCAGAGGGATTGTGGCTGAAATCGATTTCAATCTGGCGCAACCCGGCCGCGGTTTCGGAAGGCTTGAAACTCGCAAGCCGCTGGCCCAATACGTTGAAGATCAAAATTTCTGCGGCGCCGGCATGAGGTTGATGCCAGCGAATGATCGTGGCAGGATTGAAAGGATTCGGATAGTTTTGGAAAAGCGTCACCCTGGCCGGCAACGTTCCTTCCGGCGCTGAGACCTCAAGCGCGTTCTCCGAGATAAGCTTGACATCATCGATCATGCCAAACGCCGAAGCGCGCAGCGCGCCGGCAGCATCCAGGCCTTCATGGTTAACAAAGCGCACCCGCATGTGCGCGCTCGGCGCGAGATAGTCTGCAATGCGGAAAGTTTCTTCGCGCCAATTGAGATCGACACGAGCATAGCTGAAAATCGTTCGCCACGTGACGCCGTTATCGTTAGACAACATCACGTGCAGCGTGTCGTTTGCTTGCGAGGTTTGCCAGGCATAAGGATTGTATATTCTCGCAAACCGCAAAAACGGATTTTGCAGAACCGAGGCGTCCATCATCGGCGAGGTGAGCGTCGAACGGCCAAAGCGCGCGCGTGTGATCGCGGCCATGCCCGCCTCGTCACCGGTGTGATCCGTTCCCGGCAAACGGCCAAGATAAGGACTATCTGCTGCGGGCAAAATTTCCCAGGGATAAAGTGAGTCATCGTTCGGCTCGCTTAACGTCCAGGGCTCGGCCTCCGTGAAGTTTTCAACATATCCATAGTCGGTGATCAAATCAACCGGCGTACCCGCAGTCGTGGACAGGTTGACGGATTGCACTTTGGGCAAATAGCCCCATTGCCGTAACGCGACGTCATACGTTGCAAACGGCAAGGTCAAACTGGCGATGCCGTTTTGATCCGTTTTCGTTTCGAAACGATTTTCGCCAGTCGTCATAATCACACGCGCATTGGGCGCCGGCTGGCCATTGCGCAACTTGACCGCTACCGCAAGCACGCCACTTGGCTTGGGCGTCATGATAATATCTTGTTCGTGCGTCACGCCGCTTTGAATCGTGAAATCCGACAAAACGAAATCTTCAAATCCAAACTTGCTGAATTTGAAATGGCGCACGCCAGGTTTTGCGCCAAACAAATACCGCTCACTCGAGCCGCCCGCAAAAGTCGTTTTGCCTTCACCCGCAAACGGATGCAACAACTCTACCTTCACGCCGGAGACAGGGCTGCCGTCGCCGGCACGCGTGATTGTTCCGGAAAGGAAGCCCGCCTTAATATTGTTGAACTGCACCACGAATAAACCGTACTTGATGTCGGATACCAAAACATTGCCGGAAGGTAAAAACGGATAAGCGCCCCAGGCGCCTTCGTAATCACGGCCGCGCTGCAAATTATCATCCGGATAAGTATCGTAGTTTGCGACCTCGATTGGGATGTTGCGCTGCGTGATATCAATGATTTTCAACCCGTCGTAGTAATAACTAATGAAAGCAAAATCATCGCGGATATGCGCGTTGTGAGCAATGGACCGCGGGCCGGCTGTATAAGTTGCCACAAGCCGGGGCGATGAGGCATTCGTCACCTCCCAAAAATTAACCGGCAAATCCCACACCTCATCGGTTTGCGCGATATATTTGTTATCGGCCGTCATCCAAATATTGTGTGTAAACGCGTTGGGAAACTGCGTGCGCGAAATCAATTGAAGCTGCGCCTTGTTGCGGCCATCAACGATATCGATGCCATTTGGGCCGCCCATGGCGGAGCCGTAAATCGTGTCATTTTTTACGATCACATCATGCCAGTAATTGGAGTTCCATCGACCCACTTCCACCGGGCTGGTCGGATTGCTCAAACTCAAAATGTTGCATCCACGCGTCGTATTGCTGCCGGCAATATACGCATAACCGTTGTCGATGTATAAATTGTGTGCGGCTTGAAATGTGGCGCTGTTATAACCCACTGCGGCAGCAGCATTCGGAAGGTTTTGCAGATCGATAATGTGCAAGCCGCTCGAGGTTTCATTTGTCACGTAGGCATACTGCAAATGGGTTTTAATGTCGCGCCAGAGGGAATTGGGGCCGGGAATGAAAGCAACCTCTTGCGGCGCCGACGGCGCGGTCACGTCAACGATGCTCGTGCCCGTGGTATGGCCAAGCAGGGCATACTCCCGCCCGTTCGCGGTATAACCCCAAATATCATTATAACCGTTCAGGCCGCGCGGCGCGAGCTGGCCGAGCAAAACAGCATTTTCGTTTAAGTTTTGGGCAAGTACGGCGGCAACAGCACATATATTCAGAAGAAAACCGAGCCATACATTCTTCATCAGAATCTCCTAAGTTTTTTCATGATGGGTAACAGGTTGATTTACACAAAACCTCTTCTGAAAAGCAAATTCTTTCTATCGAACTGCAAAATCTTGGCGGCCTGCGTCGAAGAAAAAGCTTGGCGTCTTATCGACTTTTTAGTATAATGCGACAATACGGAATCACGAATCGTTTCTACACTCGCATCACAATGCGTACTTTAGCGAAAGACACGTCTCCCGAAGTTGAAACACAGTTGATCAACCTGTGGCGGCAACAGACACCCGCAAAAAAGCTAAAAAGCCTCACGGGTTTGGGACAATTGGTGAAAAATCTCATATTCAGCGGGCTGCGCTTACAAAATCCTCAGGCTTCGAAGCGCGAGCTGTATCACCAATTTTATATTCGTCGTCTTGGACGAGAGCCGGCTGATAAAATTTTTGCCCATGGAAAATCCGTGTCACAAAATTTGGAGGGGGATATGACAGAGCCACAAATTATTGCTTTGGCAATTCGGCAACTTGATCATCTCAAAATTCCTTACTACATCAGCGGCGGCGTTGCCAGTATTATTTACGGGGAACCGCGCTTGACCAATGATGCCGATCTCGTCATCCGTATTTTCCCTTTTCATATTCCCAAGCTCGTTCAAGCTTTTGAGAATGAATTTGTCATCAGTGCTGGCGCCATTCAGACCGCGTTGCAGGGCCGGCGCGCCTTCAACATGATTCACGTGGACACCGCCTTCAAAATTGATTTTTATCCTATTTCCGATGATGACGATCTTGAAATCGATGCTTTTGCGCGGCGCCGGCTCAACGATATTGGCGCCGGCGAAGTCTGGCTCGCGAGCGCAGAGGATGTTATTCTGGCGAAACTGCGTTGGTTTCGCTTTGGCGGCGAAGTGTCTGAAACGCAATGGCGCGATGTGCTCGGCGTGCTCAAAGTACAGGGCGAGAAGCTGGATTTTGCCTATCTCTCCGCGCAAGCGCAGCGCTTTGGCCTGAAGGATTTATTTGATCAAGCGCGCGAAGACGCGGGTTAGTTTTCGTGATTCGCGCTTCCACTCAACCATTTTAAAGGAATCATGTCAAATCTCATTTCTGGTGTCCTCGAAATCGAGCCGAAAAGCTTCGGCTTTCTGCGGCAAATCAAAAGCAATCTCTCCCGTCTCCCCAACGATGTTTTCATCCCGCCGCCATTAATTATTGAAAATCGCTTGCTCGCCGGTGTTGAGATGGAAGTGAACACGGAAACAGACAAGGCAGGCAAGGTACGCGCGCTCTCGGTGCAAACAATTCATGGCCTGAAGCCTGAAGCCTGGCATGCGCTGCCGCGCTTCGAGGATCTTCCCGCCATCTCTCCCCAAAAACATTTGGCGCTGGAACGCGACTCCAAGGGCGCCACAGAACGCCTCATTGATTTGTTCGCGCCGCTCGGCGAGGGCCAACGCGCGCTGATCGTCGCGCCACCGCGCTCCGGCAAAACGATGATGCTGCAAAACATTGCTGCGGCGATCGCGCACAATCACCCGCAACATCAGCTTTATGTGCTGTTGCTGGATGAGCGCCCCGAGGAGGTAACGGAATTCCGGCGCAGCATTCGCGGCAATGTTTTTTCGAGCAGCTATGATGACAATCTCGGCAATCATTTGCGTTTGGCCAAGCTGGTGCTGGAATTCGTCAAACGTCAAACCGAAACCGGCGCCGACGTCGTGCTGCTGATCGACTCGCTCACCCGCACGGGCCGCGCCTTCAATGCCGGCCAGCAAAGCAGCGGCCGCATGATGACCGGCGGGCTGGACGCGCGCGCCCTGGAAATTCCCAAAAAAATCTTTGGCGCCGCGCGCAAAATCGAAAACGGCGGTTCGCTCACCATCATTGCCACGATTCTCACGGACACCGGTTCGCGCATGGACGATTTCATTTTCGAAGAGTTCAAAGGCACGGGCAACATGGAGCTGATGCTCGATCGCAGCCTGGCGGAGGAACGCCTGTTTCCCGCCATCAATATTCGCGCGAGCAGCACACGGCGCGAAGAACTGCT
>SZPB01000270.1 GCA_030263535.1 Cytophagia bacterium CHB2 | reverse complement strand
CGGCGTTCACACAGGAAGGCTTGCGCCAAATACAGCGCTATTGCTTCCTTGCCCGAACCGTCCGGGCCGTGCAGCAAATACGCATGCGCAACGCGATCGTGGCGAAACGCGCGCTGCAAAACTTCCGCCGCACGCGAGGTTTTAATGAGAGGTATATTCGAGAGCTGCAAAGGGATTCAATGCAATCTTAAAAACGATTCGCGAGAGCAAAACGCTTTCAATACGTCGCCCTCAGGTTTTTTATTTGATCGAATTTCATTGTAGCCATTCTTCCGGATTCAAATCCTGCGAACGCGCTTCTTTGGTGCGCTGCCAAATCTGAAAGTGCACGCTGGCCTGCTGGCCCGCTGTGGGTTCGGCGACTCTGCCGATAACCTGTCCGGCAGCAACCGTTTCATTCATCCCAACGAGAATTTCCGAGAGGCGCGTGTACACGGTATAATACCCGTCGGCATGATTGATGATCATGAGATTGCCGTAACCGCGCTGCCATGTGATGGTGATCACCTTGCCGCCGGCAACGGAACGCACGCTTGCGCCCGGCTCGGCCGCAATATCAACGCCTAAATTCGTGGTGATCGTTTTCAGCACCGGGTGGCGAAAGCTGCCATAGTGCCCCACAATCTGGCCGTTCACTGGTTTGGGCAAACGGCCTTTGCGGCTGGCAAACGGACCGTCATACGTATTGGCCATCGGCGGCGTCAGATCGACCGGCGAGCGGCCAAGCGGCTGCTCCTTTACTTGTTGCTGCTGTTCCAGCGCTTGCTGCTGCTGTTGTTGCTGCAACATCGCTTCTGCCGCGGCAATCAGTTTTGCGATGCGTTCAGCCGCCGCCTGCTGCTCGGCAAGCTGCATTTGATGATAGGCCTTGTCTTTTTGCAGCTTCTTCAGCAAAGCTTCACGCTGCTGGCGCCGCTGTTTGAGTGCGCCCTCTTCCTTCAGTTTTTCTGCCAGCATTTTTTCATGCGCCGCCAACTCTGAAGCAAGTTGATCATTTTGCGCTTGAATGCGTTCTTGTTTGACTTTCATGCCCGCCAGCACGCGGCGATCATTCGCCAGCAAGCGGCGTTGATATTCCGCCCACAGCACCACTTGATTGAGCGAGCGCGCCGACAGCAGCATTTCCAGATCTTTCATGCGGCCATATTTGTAAAAGAACACCGCGCGTTGCGCGCCGAGGCTTTGCAGGCGCTGCAATTCGCCCTGCGTTTGGCGCAAACCAGTCGCCGTTTCCTGGGCTTCCGCGCGTTTTGCCGCTTCTTGACGGCGCAGTTTTCCCGCCAAACGGCTCAATAAATCGATTTGCTCATCGAGCGCGCGCAGGCGCTCCAATTCGGATGATTCGCTTTTTTCAAAACTGCCGATCTTTTGTTGCAATTGTGAAATATTGCGGCGCAATTCCTCGAGCTGTTGCTGGCTTTCTTGCGCGAACCCGGCGCACCATGGCACGGCCATCACGATAAAAATCCGCCCGGCGCGCAGGCATTTGTCAGGCTTGAAAAACATGGGCTAAAATAAACGATTCATGCTATAAAATCAACTGCCAAAATTCTAGGCTGGTCGCCATGGCCAGCCTCTCTTTGCTTGGGGAGAAAAGATAAAATCGGGTAGGATTAACGTGGTTGGAAATCAAAAAACTTTTGTGAAGTCAAGTCCGGGAAACGGCAGGTTTATGATGGCGTTTCGAATGAGCCTTTGCAGACTTGACTTCACGGCAGAAAATTTTATGGAGATCAATCCTCCGAGCGGGCGCTGCGGGTGCGTCGCGATGACGATGTACGCTTTTCTTCGTCGCGGTACTCCATCTGCTTTGATGCTTCTTTGGTCTCACGGTTCGACACCCGCTCACCGACCCGGTTCGACGATCGCTCATCGCCGCGGTTTGAATTACGCTCTCTTGCGCGATTCGACCGAGACTTATCAACCCGGTTCGATGCCCGCTCCTCAACGTGATTCGAGGCAGGCTTATCAGCCAAACGCTCACGACGTGAACGCTGTGTCGGGGCCTTAGTCACCGGATCTTGTTCTCTCGCCGGTGGACGCGCGGGAAAAGTGACCGGCCTCACCTCGGCTTGAGATTTTTCATAGCCTCGTCTCTTCGGTTCTGCAGGCTCATCTTGTTTGCGGGAGTACGGCGGTTCGTAGCCGCGTTTGCCATGATCGCGTTTCTTATAATCCGGACGGGGTTTATGATAGCCGTGATCCCGATGCCCACCGCGATAAACAAAGCGCGGGCGAACGTAAACCGGCGTCCTCACAAATGCCGGCCGGCAGCGCGGGCCCAGGTGGATGCGGATATCCGCTTCCACCCGCGCGAAAATGCGCGGAAAATCAACATGCGCATAAATAATTTTGTTCCTTCCGAAAACCAGGCCCGCCTCGACAAAACTTCTTTCCAGCCACGGCGAGACTACAATCGGCTCCGGCGTAAAGATCACACCGATCTGCACCTCACCTTCTTCTTCATCATACAAATAAATGTCATCTGCGAGATCATGGAGGCGATAGATGCGATTGGGACGAAGCTCGCGCTGATCATGATGCGGACGGGGATAGAGAATCTCTAAATTGCCGTAGGGTGTGATCTGATAAACAGTGACGTAACCGCGCTCATGCAGCCGCAAAAAAACTTCCACAACGGCCTCGTCGTAGAAATCATCATAACGTTGCGCCGTCCACACTTCAACGCGCGTGTCATGTACGTGACCCGCCTGCGCAGTTTGCCAGCCGAGCAACACGGTCAACGTGAGCATAAGAGTCGAATAGAGTCTTCTCATGGCAATACACCTGCAAATTCCGTTCGAGATCAACTAAGATCATTTCAGCGAAAGAGGCTAAGCCTGCGTCCTGCTTCAGAAAATATTCATCCCTGGGATCAATACCTCTTCACTTTTTGCAATGGATATGCCAGAAGCGTGAACCTTTTCAATTTCAAAGCTCCGTACGCCGCCGTTCGGTCAAAGCCTCAATTTGCCATGAGCTTATCTCATCTCTTTCGAGCCTTGCAGAAACTTCTGATTCTATGTTTTTCTACCAAATGAACGCCAGTGTAATGCACGCAAAACACATGAGTCGTGGTATCTTCACGCAGGTGTGTCAAAACACTTTGCATAAAAACTGGACGTCAGCCCTGAACTCAAACGCCTGGACGAGTTTTCGACTTACGGCGTCAATATCTGATTGCTTCAGGATTGTTACTCCACAACCACGGCAGTGCCAAAGGATAAAATCTCCGCAGCATTCGCCATGATGTAACTTGTCGAAAAGCGCGTATCAACGACGGCATTGGCACCGAGGTCTTCTGCGGCAGCAACCATCCGGTCAACCGACTGTTCGCGGGATTCGGCGAGCAGTTTGGTGTATTCTTCAATCTCGCCGCCAACGATATTTTTAAACAGAGCAAGAATATCTTTGCCGAGGTGCCGGGCGCGCACGGCATTGCCCTTCACCATGCCCAATGTTTTGACAATGCGTTTGCCGGCAATGGTGCTGGAAGTGACGACGATCATCGCTGAATCTCCTTGTATTTGTCGGTTTTTCGAGTCATCAGTTTTTCACGAAGCACGGACACCAAAAGAATCACCAAGCCGCCCAGCAACGCCAGGATGCCGACTTTCATAAACCACTCGAGCTGCGCATCGGCTAAGAGGGATTCAATCGCTTTGTATGCTCCGTAGAACAATACGATCATTGCGCCAATCGAGGTGAGAATCCAACCGAAGCCGCGCTCGATGCGGTTGTAAACGTTGAGCCAGTAACGATCCCATACCTCCTCCGACGGTTGCGTGAACTTCAATTGCATGGTTGCCTCCTTGAGTTTTTGGTATTCTTCCCATTCCCGCTGGCAGTCCGGAGAATCTGCCAAATATTTCTTGAATTCGCGCTCGTCTTCCGGCGACAATTCGCCGTCAATGGCGGCCATGAGCAACAGGTGGAAACGATTTTTTTCCTCGTTGGAAAGCGGTTGCGGCTTCATACGAGTTTTTCCAATTTGTTCTTCAGTTGCTTGCGGGCGTTGAAAAGCCGGGACATCACTGTGCCCGGCGGAATACCCAGCCGTTCGGCGATTTCTTTGTAGGAGCAGCCCTCCAGATCTTTCAGAATGATCATTTCCCGGTGATCCGCACGCAGAGAGCCGAGGGCTTTCCACAGGCGCTCGCTCAAATCGTTGCGCTCGGCCAGCGCCGCGGGATCGGCGTCGCCGTCCACCGTTTCAGATTCTTCCGTCTCCGAAAGATTGATGAACTTGGCGTGATCGCGCAGATGGTTCAAACAAATGTTTCGCAAAATGCGATAGTACCACGTGAAAAACTGCTGGCGCAAATCGAACCGCGCCAGCGCTTGATACGCGCGCATGAAAGCCTCTTGCGAAAGATCGAGGGCATCGTCGCGATTGCCAACCAGCGCGAGCGCCGTGAAATAGGCCCGCTTCATGTATTTCTTGACGACAACTCCATAGGCCTGCCTGTCGCCCTGCTGGCAGCGCAGAAGCGCCTCAAGATCTTCCGTCGCATCATGTTCTGACATGCTTGCTCCCGCGTTCGTCAATGATACACACAAGATGGAGATTTATTCAGCAATATCCAAATTGGGACAAGCCAGGCTTGGAAGCAAAACGCTGAGACAAGATTTAGACGCAAGGCGAGCAAGCCTGACCTCGCGCAATTTCATTGACCCGTTGAGTGCGAGCCGCCCACCACCATATGGCATCCGCTTGTATTTGACCGTAGAAACGTCGTTCTTGACAGACGAGGTCTGGCTTGCGTTTGCAGAAAAAGTTTGTATTTTGACCCCGGAGTTTTTCAGATGAAAAAGCGCATGCGTCGCGTCACACAACACTCGTGTTATCGTCTTTCCAAATGGCAGCGTAAGCTGCGGCGCACAAAAGTTTTTTGTTTCTCGCTGATGATGATCAGCAAGCTGCAAAGCATGTGAGAGTGACAACTATTGTGCAATAGTATTTTTGCTCAGCCGGGGTTGAACCTCGGTGTTGTGATCGCGCAAATGCTGAGTTAATCCTCGGCTTCACTGCGGTAAATGCCGCGGCCACGCCAATTTCTGTTTGCATACAAGAGTAATGATCATTGCGTAGCCGTCAACTTTTACGCTGCACCAGAACTTGATGCCTCACTTCCCTTCGAATCGTGACAAACAGTGAAGAACACCAACTGCCTCGTGTATATGCCAATCCTACGAAACGCAGCGCCGGCATTGCTAAGCCTGTTCCTGATGGTCACGGCTTCATCCCTTCACGCGCAATCCGCTGCCGTGCCGTTGCATCATTCCGTATATCTTTTTTTGGAAAAACTCGTTGTCTATCTGCCGCAGCGCGCATTGGATCTGCACGTGATTCCGGTGGATCGCGAGCAAGCGCGCGTGATTTTGCAGGAAGCGCGCGACGCCAATCTGCCACTCTCCAGAGCTGATGAAGCATTACTAAAGCAATATCTCGCGGAGTTCACCGACCCGGCTTATGGCGAGCCAAAGTTTTCCAAAGCCGAACGCACTTTCTGGCGCTATGAAGAACGCGGGGCGCAGCTTTTTGTGGATTTGTACGGCATCCAACGCTTCGAATTTCAGCGGGGCGACAGCAGCAGCGATGATTTGGAAATCTCCCGCACCCGCGCCGGCGCACGATTGCGAGCGCATTTGCCGCCGCGCCTGTTACTGGCAGTCGATGTCAGCAATATCATGGAGCGCGGCGCGCCGGATTCAGCGGAAGTGTTCGTGCCCGGAAGCGGCGGGACGGTGGTGCTTTCCGGTGAATCCGTTTTCAAAGAAACCGCGATTGCCTATGCCCGCGTCCATTTGCCGTGGTTCGAGCTGGAAGCCGGACGCAATCAATTTTCGTGGAACCTCAGCCCGCTCACGCAACTGGTGTTGCATCGCGAGAATCAGCCCTTCGACCTCGTGCGCCTCGACTCCCGCTGGAAGAAATTCCGTTTCGTCTTTGTGCATGCCAATCTGCGTGCAGAACCGCAAAAATTTCTCGCGGCGCATCGTCTCGAAGTCATGCCGTTCTCGAATTTTCTCTTCGGTGTGGGCGAGGCGGTGGTTTACGGCGATCGCGGCGCGGAATTCCAGTATCTCAATCCGCTGATGCTGTATCATGCCGCCGAGCATTTGCTGGGCGACAAAGACAACAACGTGCTCACACTTGATTTCACCTATTTCCCGCGGCACGGCCTCAAGCTTTATAGTGAGATTTTCATCGACGATTTGAGCCTCGAATTCCCGCTCGGCACGTATTGGGGCAACAAGCTGGCGTATCTCGCCGGCGCGTTTTGGGCGCAACCGTTCGGCTGGCGTGAGGCAGATCTGCGTGTCGAATATGGCCGCATCGATCCGTTCGTTTACACGCATGATTTTTCAGAAAATGTTTATGAGCAGGACGGCGAGGGCCTGGGCAGCCGTTTCGGGCCAAACGCGGATCGCCTCGCGCTCGATCTCGGCTGGCAGCCGCATCGCGATCTTCGCCTGAGCGGCCAGTTCCGTTTTCAACGCAAGGGCCGCGGCGCTTTGTTCACGCCTCACAAACCGGAAGACGGCAACGCCAAGGGCTTTCTCAAAGGCACGCTGATCAAAACTCTCGATTTGAATTTCACTCTCGAAAATCAAATTTGGCGGGATGTTTATCTGGGATTGGAATTCGAATGGGAACGCCGGCAAAATGCGGGATTCGTTGCCGGCGCGACGGCGCATCGCCGGCAGGCAGTGTTTTCGCTGCGGGCGGATTGGTAGAGTAGAGGCTGAAATATAGCGACCTTCATTCGATTACAGATGTTGTCATGGCGGGAATCTCGTGATGTTTTTTCTTACATTCGATGCGACATTTTCTCGTGAAGGTTTTGTTCATTTCTCTGCGTGTTCAGCGAGAGATAAGATGCTATTGAATTTATAAAAAAGAACACGAAGCGCCTCAAAATGCCGGATAAACAAAATTATCAGTCACCAAAAAAAAGCCTCGCCCGAAACGACTTCATTTTGTATTTTCATCCCACTCAAATCATGAAGCATTTCACCCCAACCTTGCAGGAGTGAGAGATGAGAAGAAGTCACACCGCATTGTGGTGCATGCTGTTGCTGTTTCCCGTGCTGCTGCCGGCGCAGGAGCATGTCGATCTGCGCATGGTCAGCCGCATCAAAAACGAGGGTTTCAACAACTCGAAGGTGATGGAGATTGCAAGTTACCTCACCGACGTGCACGGCCCGCGCCTCACCGGAGCGCCGAGCATGAAAGCCTCGGGAGAATGGGCGGCCAAGAAGCTCGGCGAATGGGGGCTGGCCAACGCGAAGCTGGAAAGCTGGGGCGCGTTCGGCCGCGGCTGGACCATGGAAAAGTTTTCATTCGAGATGGTCGAGCCTTACTATGCTCCGCTCATCGCCTATCCCGAGGCCTGGACCGGCAGCACCAACGGCGCTGTTACCGCTGCCGTGGTTTATGCCAAAGTCGAATCCACGGCTGATTTGGAAAAATACAAGGGCAAGCTGCGCGGCGCGATCGTGCTGACGCGCCCGCCGGTGGAAGCGCAATTCAAAAATGAACCGGACGGCGACCGTTATGATGAAAAAGAGCTGGCCGACCTGGCGCAAATGGAAATGCCGGGCGGCCGCTCGGATTGGGCCGCGCGCCGCGAAGAGTTCCGCCGGATGCGCGAGTTGCGTGACAAAGCTTCTAAATTTTTCCAGGATGAAGGCGCGCTGGCGGTGATTCAACCGAGCCGCAAGGGCGACTTCGGCACGGTTTTCGTGCAGGGCGGCGGCTCGCGCAATATCGGCGCGCCCGAGGGTTTGCCTTCCGTGGTTATGGCGATCGAGCATTACAACCGCATGGTGCGCCTGCTCGAAAAAGGCGTGGCCGTGAAACTGGCCGTCAATATTCAAAACAAATTTTTTGAGAGCGACTCGCTGGCGTACAACACTGTGGCGGAAATTCCCGGCGCCGATAAGAAGCTGAAAGATGAAATCGTCATGCTCGGCGGCCATCTTGATTCGTGGCATGCGGGCACGGGCGCGACCGACAATGCCGCGGGCTGCGCGGTGATGATGGAGGCAGTGCGCATTCTGCAAGCGTTGAACGTGCAGCCGCGGCGCACGATTCGCATCGCGCTGTGGACCGGCGAGGAACAGGGCCTGCTGGGCTCGCGCGCTTATGTGAAAAAGCATTTCGGCGATCCCGAGACCATGCGGCTCACGCCGGCGCACGAAAAACTTTCGGCGTATTTCAATCTCGATAACGGCACCGGCAAGATTCGCGGCGTGTATTTGCAGGGCAATGAAATGGTGCGCCCGATTTTTGCGGCCTGGCTCAAGCCCTTCGAAGATTTGGGCGCGACGACGTTGACGATTCGCAACACCAGTGGCACGGATCATCTCGCCTTCGATGCCGTGGGCTTGCCCGGCTTCCAATTCATACAAGATCCGGTCTCCTACAGCCCGCGCACCCATCATTCCAATATGGATGTGTACGATCATCTTGAAGATGCGGATTTGATGCAGGCTTCAGTGATCGTGGCCTCGTTCGTCTATCATGCCGCGATGCGTGATGAGAGGCTGCCGCGTAAAGATCCGCCGCAACCGCCGCGATCGGCGCAGACAACGATGCGGTAGTGAAGAGTCCTTCCAAGTTTGTTGGGTGACCAAGGCGGCCAGCGGATGCAGACTTTAAATCCGGTGGCCGCTTTTCCTGTGAATGTTTTATGCTTCCGGCTCATGCCGTTCGAGGCATGGAGTCAAGCAAGAGATCATGAAACAACGAACGCTGTTTTCCCTTCTTCCCTCCGGCCTTGAAGCCACACTGCACGAGGATAATCCCTGGTGGCGAGGCGAGCGCATTTTTGGCTTGCCGGAAGCCAGGCGCTGGGCGTTCACTCCGGTTCTCGACGGCGTTAAAAGTGGTGCAACGCCGATTACCGTTTTGCGCGGCCCGCGCCCGGTCGGCGAAGCCGTGGCGCTCCGATCGGCCGCTGAAGACGATGA
>SZPB01000269.1 GCA_030263535.1 Cytophagia bacterium CHB2 | reverse complement strand
TTTGGATTGCAGAGCATCTGCGGCATCATCTCAAACAAATCGCCAGAATTCAAAAAGCAAGCAGGCATTCCTCATGACACCGACGAATGACGTCATTCAAGCATTGCGCGAGGCGGTCAAGCAATCGCCCGATAATGTTCCCTTGCGTATGCATTTGGCAGACACGCTTCTGGATAGCGATCGGCCTGGCGAAGCCGAAAAGGAATATCGCGCCGCACTGGCGCTGGCGCCCGAAGATCTTATGCTAAAAATCGGCCTGGCGTGCGCGTTTTTTGAGCAAGGCAAAGTCTCAGAATCGTTGGTGATCATTGAAGATATTCTAAAAAATTCCAAAGCGCCGGTGCGCGCTCACATTTTGCACGCGCGGTTATTGTTGAGCGCAGGTGAAAAAGAGGAGGCTGCCGCCGCCTATCGTCGCGCCCTCGAGCTTGATCCCTCGCTGGCCGATGCCAAGCTTGCCGAACGGCTTGCCCCTTATCTCAAACAAGAGAACTACGACGAGCGCGAGCGTCTGCCGGCAGGTGAACTGCCGGAATTGCCCGACACCACGCTTGAGCGCCCGACCATTGCATTCAAAGACGTTGGCGGCATGGACAAGCTCAAAGATGAAATTCGCATGAAGATCATTTTTCCGCTAACCCAGCCGGACCTTTATCGCGCTTATGGCAAAACCGTGGGAGGCGGCATCTTGATGTATGGCCCGCCCGGCTGCGGAAAAACGTACTTGGCGCGCGCCACTGCCGGCGAGGTTGATGCTAATTTTTTAGCGGTCGGCATCAACGATGTGCTCGATATGTGGATCGGGCAAAGCGAAGCGAATCTGCACGAGATTTTCGAGCATGCGCGTACACATGCGCCCTGTGTCTTGTTCTTCGATGAAGTCGATGCGCTGGGCGCGAGCCGCAGCGACATGCGCAAAAGCGCGGGCCGGCAGTTGATCAATCAGTTCCTCGCAGAATTGGATGGGGTGAAAACCTCGAATGAAGGCGTGTTGATTTTGGCGGCCACGAATGCGCCCTGGCATCTGGACTCGGCGTTCCGCCGTCCTGGCCGGTTTGATCGCATTTTATTTGTGCCGCCACCCGACGTCGCCGCGCGCGCGGCGATTTTCAAGATTCTTCTGCACGGGAAACCGATGGAAGAAATCGATTACATGCAGCTTGCCAAGAAAACGGAAAATTTTTCCGGCGCAGATTTGAAGGCGGTAGTTGATATTGCCGTGGAAGGCAAGCTGCGTGAGGCCATGCAAAAGGGAATGCCCGCGCCATTGACGGCAAAGGGCCTGTTGGCGGCAATGGCGTCGCTGAAACCAACCACCAAAGAATGGTTTGCGACCGCGCGCAATTATGCTTTGTATTCCAATCAAGGTGGGATTTACGATGATATTTTGGGGTATTTGAAGCTCTGACTCTCAGGCAAAAACGTTTTTTAGAAAATTCTCGGGATTAAAATCATTTCAACGAGGAGGGCGCCTGATGGTAGCCATCAAGAAATTATCCGAGGCCGAAATCGAAGATAACCTGGCGGCCTTGCGCGGCTGGGCTTTGGTGAACGGCAAATTGCATAAGAGTTTGCACTTCGGTTCTTTCGTCGAAGCCTTCGGGTTTATGGCGAGCGTTGCGCTGATTGCGGAGTCGATGAATCATCACCCGGAGTGGTCGAATGTCTATAATCGCGTTGCCATCGATTTGACCACGCATGACGCCGGCGGCATCAGTCAACGCGATTTTGATCTAGCTGCCAAGATTGATGCACTGATGTAGAGCACGCCGGCAATCGTGTGATTGCGGGGAAAGATTGGCGCGATACGCCAACCTTCAGGGCGGAACAGCGTAAGCAATTCACCGGATTTGATTGAGAAGTTCGGCCAACTAGAGGCGATGGGCAAATGTCATTCTCGTTCACGCCCTCCATCACGTGTGCAGGAAATTCATGGATTCTTTGATCAAAGAATTGCAAAGTCTGCGCAATCAGTTCAACGATTTTCTTTACTATTTGCCGGAAGCGTTGCTGGAAATTGATATCGTCGTGCCACATCTTACTTACATGAACCGGATGGCGCATATCTTGTTTGGATATTCCGAAGAGGATTTTGCGCGTGGCAGCATCGAGATTCCGCAGCTCTTTGCCGAACAAGAGTTCGAGCGCGCCGTGGCGCTCATCAAGTCTTATGTTGCCGAGAGCCGCGCGCAGCAACAGCAATACTCGCGCTCGGGACGGCAGGATATTTACGAATTTATGATGCGCAAAAAAGACGGCTCAGTTTTTCCCGCGGAGACGCAAACCTCGTTCGTGTTGGATAAAAACGGCGTTCCCATCGCGATGCGCACGCTCATTCGCGATGTTTCTGAGCGCAAACAAGCCGAAGAAGCGCGGCTGCGCGCGCTGGCAGCCGAAACCCGGGCTCAAACCGTGGAAGCGCTCAATCAAACTCTGCAAAAGGAAATTGCCGAGCGCACGCGCGTCGAAAAAGCGCTGCGCGAAAGCGAAGATCGTTATCGCAAGCTGTTTGAAAATCACGTTTCACGCGCGGATACCTCGCTCGCTTCGACCCGGCTCAATGCGGCGCCCCCGATACGCTCCGGTTCACATTTGCATGATACCGGCGCATCACAATCCGAAAGCGCCTCCCAGCCCCCGCCAGAAGGTCAAATTTCATGGACGCAGACCGCCGAAGGTTTGGATGATTTTGCCGGCGGCATGGCTCATCTCTTCAACAATTTGTTGACCATTATTCTGGGTAATGCCAATCTTGCGTTGCAAGACCTGCCGGAAAATGCGCCATTGCGCAACCCGATCGAGCAGATTGAAGCAGCCGCATTGCGCGCGGCTGAGTTGACGAATCAAATCGTTGCTTTCACCGGCAAGGCGCGCTTCAACGCGCAATCCGTGAATCTTTCCACCTTGCTCATCGAAATGCAGCCGATGCTGAGAACTTTGGTTACCGAACGCGTCAAGCTAAGCTATGCGCTTGCGGCCGACTTACCGGACATTCAGGCCGATGCCGCGCAAATGCAGCAAGTCGTTTCGAATTTGTTTTTGAATGCTTCGGATGCGATCAATGGCCAGGACGGCGAAATAACGGTGACGACGGGCCTGCAACAAACGAATGATGCGGTACCAGCCGGAAATCAACCGGAGGCGTTGCCGCGCGGCGCCTACGTTTTTTTGGAAATCCGGGATACCGGCGGCGGCATGACGGAGGAAACCCGTGCGCGCATGTTCGAACCGTTTTTTAGCACGAAATTCACCGGACGGGGGCTCGGGCTGGCGGCGGTGCGCGGCATCGTGCGGTCGCATCGCGGCATAATCCAGGTGGCGAGTGAAGTTGGCCGCGGCACAGCTATCAAGATATTTTTTCCTACCTCATGACACCCCCATTTAAATTTGTAGACTCGAACTAAAATCAGAGAGGGAGTACGAACAATGGATTGGCTTACCGACCCGCAAGCCTGGATTGCGCTGGTGACGTTGACCGCGCTCGAAATCGTGCTTGGCATCGATAACATCATTTTCATATCGATTTTGGCGGGCAAATTGCCGCACGAGCAACAGCAGCGCGCGCGCACACTTGGCCTGGCGCTGGCCATGATTTCACGCATTGTGCTGCTCTTTTCGTTGACTTGGGTGATGCGCTTGACCAAGCCCTTGTTCACAATTTTGAGCAATGAAATTTCAGGGCGCGATATTATTCTCATCGTTGGCGGGTTGTTCCTGCTCGCCAAAAGCACGTTTGAAATTCACGAAAAGCTTGAAGGCGAGGAAGAACACAAAAAAGCCAAGCTGAAAGCCTCATTCGCGAGCGTGTTGATTCAGATTATGTTGCTCGATATCGTTTTCTCGCTTGATTCCGTGATTACGGCGATCGGCATGGCCAATCGCGTCGCCATCATGGTCACGGCCGTTGTCATTGCCGTGGGATTCATGATGGTATTCGCCGGCGCCATCAGTGAATTTGTCCACCGCCGGCCCACCGTGAAAATGCTTGCGCTCAGCTTTTTGTTGTTGATTGGGGTGACGCTCATCGCCGAGGGTTTTGATCAGCATATTTCCAAGGGCTATATCTATTTTGCCATGGCGTTTTCGGTGTTTGTTGAGATGTTGAATTTGCGCATACGCGCGCGCGAAACCGAACCGGTGAGGCTGCGGGGCGAGGTTTCTCTGCAAGCCGGCACCCATTCAGCAGCTTAACGGCCAGGCCGTAAGGCGCTCAAAGCCAGAATAAAATTCTGAAAGGTTATACGAATAATTTATCGGCAGAACGGTTTGAAATAATTCTGTCGATAAATCATCCTGCCAATTTTTTTCGGCGATGCCCCGTGACTTCGGCGCATTTCGGCAGAAAAGCTTTGTCGCCGATGATCACAGAAGACGCCGAGTTTTGCCAAATTCGGGCATTCCCGTTTTGGGAATTTGTTTTCAGCTTGTGAAAATGGAAACGTATAAAAACAAAAAAGCTCCCGTTACAAGGGAGCTTTTCAGTTTCCGGCAAGAGGTTTTAGAAAAATCTCTCACGCTCATCTTTGATATCGGCGTCTTCCTTCAATGCCGTTAGCCATTGTTCGAATGCTTCCTGCCGGGCGCGATCCGTGAGTTGGCTGCGGACTTCATCTTTTTTGATATTGAAATCGGCTTCGTTGAAGGGATCGATACTCAAGAGCTGAATGATGTAGGAGCCGCGCATACCCTTGACCGGCTTGGAAAATTCCGACGGCTTCAGCGAAAATGCCGTGCCGATGAAAGCCTGGTCGCGCCCCACGCCTGTGATAAAACCCGTGCGCGTGAACGGCTCGGGCGAATTGATCGTGACCGTATCCCGCTGTGCGAGCGTTTCAAATGACTCCGTCCCGGATTTGAGCAGATCGGCGTAAAATTTCTCCGCCGCCTGTTGCGCCATTTGCTTCCAGCGTTCCTCTTTCAGCGTCGTTTCAATTTGCGTTTTGGCATCTTCCAGCGCTTTAGTGTGCTCTTTTTGGATGTCGGCCACGCGCACGACGACATAGCCCTGCGGTATCTCGAAAATATCGCTAATACTGCCCACGGCATTGCGGAAAATGTATTGTGACGCGGCGAAATTCAACCCCAGGCCCGGAACGAAGCCGTTGCCTTTGACAAAAGGCGTGCTGGTTTGCGCTTGCACCTTTTCGCTGGCGACGGTTTCAGCCCACGAGGTTTGCCGGGCTTGCTCTGCAAAAAACCGTGCGTCGCTTTCCGCCGTATCTTGAGTTTGCGCGGAAGCCTGATAACGCAGCAGAATGTGGCGGGCGCGCACTTTTTCTTCGTTGTTTTCTGTCTTGCGTTCTTCCACTTTGATAATGTGCAAGCCGAAATTCGTCGCGACCGGCCCGACAATATCGCCGGCATTTGCCGCAAACGCGGCCTCTTCGAACGGTTTCACCATTTGGCCGCGGGGGAAGAAGCCCAAATCGCCGCCTCGCGTGTTGTTGGATTCGTCTTCGGAATAGATCTCCGCGAGTTTTGCAAAATCTTCGCCCGCGAGCGCGCGTTGATAAACCGCCGTCGCCGTGTCCTGTACCGCCTGGGAATCCCGTTGTGTCGGCTGTGTCGAGAAAATCACATAATCAATCGTGCGCTTTTCCGGTTCTTTCAACTCGTCTTGATGTTCTTTATAGTATTTTTCCAGCTCGGCCGGCGTAATCGTAACGGCGGCGGAACGATACTTGTCCGCAGGAAATTGCGCATAGCGCACACTCGCTTTTTGATTGCGCTTGAGGTATTCCTCTTTAACCTGGCTTTCGGTGACCACGACCGTCGCGCTCAACATATCTTGCAGCTTTTGCACCGGCAGGCGGCTGCGCAGTTCTTCTTCCACGCCGATCCATGCGGCATCGAGTTGGGGATTCTTGAGCGCCGCTTGATAACGCGCGACATCGAATTGCCCTTGTTCGGTGCGGAACATCTGCTGGATGAAATCCGGGGGACGATCCCACAAGTAATAGGTAATCTCTTTGTCCGTCGCGTGAATGTTCAGCTTTTTGATTTCCTGGCGGACGAGTTTGCTCTGAATGAGATCATCCAACACGCGATTGCGAATAGCGTTCAGTTGGCTGTCATTTATTTCCGTGCCGCTTTGTTTGTAGCTCTCCAGCACCTGATTGCAGGCCAAATCGAATTCCGCCAATGAAATTTTTTCACCATTCACCTGGGCAATGGTGGATTCTGCCGTGCTTAACCCGGTCACATTCATGCCCCAGTCGAAGATGATGGTGCCGACAAAAACCAAAATCAAGCCATAGAACAGCACTTTGGTATATCCCCGCATGGTTTGCATCATGCCCATAAAAAACACTCCGAAAGTTTAGAGATTCTTCCAAAACCTCGCCGGCGCGGCGATTATGTTTACAAATTACAAGCGTGAAATATAAGCCCATGCGCCTTGATTTGCAAGGTGTTTTTCCCAAAAGATCATGCCACGCACGAGCCGGGCATGGCGGTTTATCTCGCAATCGCGTGCTGCCTTGTTGCGATGAGCGAAGAACGCAAGTTCGATCATGCTGCCAACGATTCTGTTGCATCGGGCAAGGCAAAATGCCGCACGCCGCCGGGTAGGCGCACCGCTTGACATTGTTGGCGTGGGAACGTATATTCCACTCGGTTTTGACAATTTGACATTGTGCCGTTGTGGCGACAATTTTGCATGCACAATCACGTGGAAATGATGATCAAGCCATCTTGCAGTTGTGGGATGGCTAATCTTTTTTAATTTATGGACCGATTTGAACTGGTTTCAGACTACCAACCCACCGGCGATCAGCCGCAAGCGATTCAAGAGCTTACGGCAGGTCTCGAAAACGGTGAAAAACACCAAACCTTGTTGGGCGTAACCGGTAGTGGTAAAACATTCACTCTGGCGAACGTGATCGCAAAAGTGAATCGCCCGGTGCTGGTCATTTCTCACAATAAAACACTCGCGGCTCAGCTTTACGGCGAATTTAAGAGTTTTTTCCCGCGTAATGCCGTGGAATATTTTATCAGTTATTATGATTACTATCAGCCCGAAGCTTATGTACCGACGACGGATACCTACATCGAAAAAGACACGGCGATCAACGATGAAATCGACCGTTTGCGCCTGAAGGCCACCAGCGCGTTGCTGTCGCGCAAAGATGTTCTGATCGTGGCCTCGGTGTCGTGCATTTACGGCTTGGGCGATCCGGAAGATTACAAGGCCGAGCTGCTCATGCTCAATCGCGGCCAGCGCATCGAACGCAACCGCATTTTGGAGCGGCTGGTCGATATGCAATACACGCGCAATGATTTCGATTTCAGCCGCGGCACGTTTCGCGTGCGCGGGGACGTCGTCGAAGTCATTCCGGCCTACGAGCGCGAGGCGTATCGCATTGAAATGTTCGGCAATGAAATCGAATCCTTTTCTCAGATTAACACATTAACCGGCGAAATCTTGGGCGAAGTCGACAGTGTTGCCATCTTTCCGGCCAAGCATTTCGTCACCCCGCGGGAAAAAGTGTTGCGCGCCCTCGCTGCGATTCGAATCGAGTTGGCCGAGCGTTTGGAATGGTTTCGACAGCACAACAAACTGCTGGAAGCACAGCGCCTCGAGATGCGCACGAATTTTGATCTCGAAATGCTGCAGGAAATCGGCACCTGCCATGGCGTCGAAAACTACTCGCGACATCTTTCCGGCCGGCAAGCGGGGCAACGCCCGTTCACATTAATTGATTATTTCCCGAAAGATTTTATCACAATCATCGACGAGTCACACGCGACCATCCCGCAAATAACGGCCATGTATCATGGCGATCGTTCGCGCAAAGAAACGCTGGTCGAACACGGCTTTCGCCTGCCCTCGGCGCTCGACAATCGGCCGTTGAAGTTCGAGGAATATGAGTCGATGATGAACCAGATGATTTATGTTTCGGCAACGCCGGCAGCCTACGAACTGGAGAAGAGCCGCGGCGTGATTGTCGAACAGGTGATTCGCCCGACCGGCTTGATGGATCCCGAAGTCGACGTGCGCCCGGTGGCAAATCAAATAGATGATTTGATCGGTGAAATTCGCCAGCGCGTGGCAAGACAGGAACGCGTCTTGGTGACGACGCTTACGAAGCGCATGGCCGAGGATTTGACGGATTATCTCGCGGAGTTGGACATCCGCGTGCGCTATTTGCATTCGGAAATCGATGCGCTTGATCGCGTCGAAATTGTGCGTGATTTGCGCCTGGCGGAATTCGACGTGCTCGTCGGCGTGAATTTGCTGCGTGAAGGCCTGGATTTGCCGGAAGTTTCGCTGGTTGCGATTCTCGATGCGGACAAAGAAGGCTATTTGCGCAGCGAGCGTTCACTAATTCAAACCGGCGGCCGCGCCGCGCGCAACGTGAATGGCAAAGTGATCATGTATGCCGATAGGATTACCGGCTCGATGCGCAAAATGATCGACGAAACCGATCGCCGGCGCGAGATTCAGCGAAAGTATAATGAAGAACACGGCATCACGCCGAAGACCATTTACAAAAGCACGGAAGAAATTTTAAGCTCGACGCAAGTGGCGGATGTCAGGGCCGACAGCAAATACAATCGTGAAACCCCGGCGCAAATTTCTGAATCGGCCTGGCAAAAGCTGTCGCCATTTGAGCGAGAGGAATTGCTCGATCGCCTCGAAAAAGAAATGCTCGATGCGGCGAAAAAACTCGAATTCGAGCGCGCTGCAGAATTACGCAATGAAATCGAGCATCTGAAAACCGGAGAGAAGAAGAAAGCCGTCGCAACCTACACTGTTAAAAAAAGCAAGCGGCGGAGGAGATGATGCGAAGCGTGCGAATGGAAAGTCGAAGATTGCAAAGACCGCCAGCGCTTTATTCTCCTCGATCTTTGTCTTTCGAAAATAATTTTAGTTCATGATGAGAAATTCCAGAGCAGGTCAAATTCCTTTGCGACATTTGCGTATTCTCGTCATCGGCGGCGGCGGGCGTGAGCATGCGATGGTAATTCTCACTCTTTCAATGGCGCCCGGCAATCCCGGCATTGCGCAATTGGCGGAATGTGTCGATATTTCTCCGGTTCGTGTCCCAGAACTGTTGCATTTTGCGCGAACAGCGAAAATCGACATGACCGTGGTTGGACCGGAAGCGCCGTTGGTGGCAGGCATTGTTGACAATTTTGAAGAACAGGGTTTGGCGATTTTCGGCCCTTCGCAAGCGGCGGCGCAGATTGAGGGCAGCAAGGTTTTCGCAAAAGAGTTCATGCGCCGGCACGGCATCCCAACGGCTGATTATAGAATTTTTGAACAGGAAGGAGCCGCGCGCGACTATCTTTCCAATTGTGCGATTCCGATTGTGATAAAAGCTGACGGCCTTGCCGCCGGTAAAGGCGCAATCGTGGCAAAATCCCGCGAAGAAGCCAATGCAGCCATTGCCGCCATCTTCGCCCAAAAAATTTTCGGCGAAGCCGGTAAGCGCGTGGTGATTGAAGAATTCATGCCCGGCGAAGAAGTTTCGGTGTTGTGCCTCACCGACGGCGTGAATTTCATCACCTTGCCGCCGGCGCAGGATCACAAAGCCG
This sequence comes from Cytophagia bacterium CHB2, assembly GCA_030263535.1. Classification (NCBI taxonomy): domain Bacteria; kingdom Pseudomonadati; phylum Bacteroidota; class Cytophagia; species Cytophagia bacterium CHB2. Next base: position 7,129 of record SZPB01000269.1, on the reverse strand, counting down.
TGTATGACGGCGACACCGGCCCGAATACCGGCGGCATGGGCGCATATGCTCCTGCGCCCGTCATGAATCGTGTTTTGCAGCAACGTGTCGAACGTGAAATTTTGCAGCCCACGATTCAAGGCCTGGCGAAAGAAGGCCGGAGGTATCGCGGCGTTTTGTATGCCGGTTTGATGATTACGGCTGACGGTCCCAAAGTCGTCGAATTCAACTGCCGCTTGGGTGATCCGGAAGCGCAGGTGATTTTGCCTTTGCTGAAGGGGGATTTAGCTGAGTTGATGTGGCGCACGATGCACGACGCGCTGCCAGCGGCCGAAGAAGCAAGCCATTCGGCATGGGCGCTCACCGTTGTGATGGCCTCGGCGGGCTATCCCGGGGATTATCAAAAAGGCAAAGCAATCTCGGGTATACGCCAAAGCGATGATGAAAATGTTTTGACGTTTCATTCGGGCACGGCGCGCGATTCGGAAAACCGGCTGGTAACCAACGGCGGCCGTGTGCTTGCGGTGACGGGGTTGGGCAATACGTTTGAGCAGGCGCGTGAGCGCGCCTATGCAGGCGTAAACCGCATTTCCTTTGCAGGCGCGCACTACCGCAGCGATATTGGGGCGAAAGCGGTGAAACATTTAAAATGAGTCAGGAAGTGGCTTGTGTTTAGGTCACGATCAGAGGGTGGTTTTAAAGGCGCGCTAGCAAAACGGGCACTAAAGATATTCAATAAATCAGGAAGAGTCATTAACTCTGAAAGGATGAAGCATGAAGATTTTGGTTACCGGTGGAGCCGGTTTCATTGGGTCTCACATTGTTGATGCGTTGATCGCGCAGGGACACGACGTTGCCGTGATGGATAATTTGATCACCGGGCGAAAAGAGAATCTCAATTCGCAGGCAAAATTCTATCATGTTGATATTCGGGATCAAGAGGTGGAGAACATCTTTCAGCGCGAGCGCTTTGAAGTCGTTTATCATCAAGCTGCACAGATGGATGTGCGCAAATCGGTCGCGGATCCGCGTTATGATGCCGAGGTGAACATTCTCGGCACCTTGAACCTGTTGCAGCAGGCGCAAAAGACGAATGTGAAGAAATTCATTTTTGCTTCCACCGGCGGCGCGATTTATGGCGAGCAAGTGCAGTTTCCGGCAGATGAAGAGCATCCCACCTGGCCGGCGTCACCCTACGGCATCACCAAGCTGGCGTGCGAAAAATATATCGTTTTCTTCGGGCAAAATTACGGCATCAACTATGCCTTGTTGCGTTACGCCAATGTTTACGGCCCGCGCCAAAGCCCGCATGGCGAAGCCGGCGTGGTGGCGATTTTCACCTCGCGCATGCTGGGCGGTGAGCAGCCTATGATCAACGGCGACGGCAAGCAGACGCGCGACTATGTTTACGTGGGCGACGTCGTGGCGGCAAATCTGCGCGCGCTTGACTATCCCCAAAACGATTATTTTAATGTCGGCACCGGCATTGAAACAGACGTCAACCAGTTGTTTCGCATTCTCAATCAAGCCACGGGCAACCGCGTGAAGGAGTTGCACGGTGCGGCGAAAGCCGGTGAACAATTACGCAGTGTGTTGTCACATGATAAAGCCGCCAGGCTGTTGGGTTGGCGACCGAAGGTGACGCTCGAACAGGGCCTGACTCAGACCGTGCAGTGGTTTCAGAACAAGCGATGACTTGCAGCAAGCAAACGAAAACATTTTAACCCACTAGTCGAATCCCATGAATGCTCTTCCGGGGAAGGTTAACGGCGCGCAAGACGATTTGCACACGTTGCGCGACGAGATTGGCCTGGTCGGCGACTCGCCGGAAATCTGGCAGATGCTCGAAACGATCCAGCAAGTTGCGCCCACGAATATTCCAGTATTGATTCTTGGCGAGAGCGGCACCGGTAAAGAACTGGTGGCCAACGCGATTCACCGTCTCAGCCCGCGCGCCGACAAACCGTTTGTGGTGGTGAATGCCGGCGCCATTCCCGAAGGAATCATCGAGTCGGAATTATTCGGGCATGAAAAGGGCGCGTTCACCGGCGCAATCGGCTCGCGCAAGGGCTATTTCGAGCAAGCCGACGGCGGCACGCTGTTTCTCGATGAAGTCGGCGACATGCCGCTGCCGGCGCAAGTCAAGTTTTTGCGCTTGCTCGAAGGCAAGGATTTTATTCGCGTCGGCGGCAGCAGCAATCGCAATGTGGATGTGCGCGTGGTCGCCGCCACCAACAAGGATTTGCGCGAGGCGGTTGAGCACGGCCGGTTCCGGGAGGATTTGTTCTTCCGTTTGAATGCGATCCGGCTGCGCATTCCGTCCTTGCGCGATCGCTTGCAGGATGTTCCGGCGCTCGTCAAGAAGTTTGTGAATGATTTCTGCCGTGAAAATAGAATCGAATTCGAGGGCATGTCTGAGGGCGCGATTCGCGCGTTGCAGGATTATCACTGGCCCGGCAATGTGCGTGAGCTGCGGAATTTTGTGGAAATGTTGATTGTTATAGAACGCGGCAGGCGCGTCGACGAAAATGTTGTGCGCCAGCATTTGCCGCGCCGGTCAGAGTATGATCGCCGTTTGCCCGTGCCGTTGAACCGCCGCAGTGAAGAAGTCGAGCGCGAGTTTATTTATCGCGCGCTGATCGATCTTAAAAACGAAATTGCGCAGTTGCGCGAGTTGATTGTCGGGCGTTACGTTTCGCCGATGCGGCGTCTCAAACCGGGCGGCTTTGTGGAGACGGATGTCGTGCAGGATGTGAGCGCCGATGAAGTCGGCAACGAAGAAGAAGACATGGAATCGATCGAGGGCATGCAAAAGCGCTTGATTTACGAAGCCCTGCAACGCACCAACGGCAATCGCCGCAAGGCTGCCAAGATTCTCAAAATCAGCGAACGCACGCTTTACCGCAAAATCAAAGAGTATAATTTGCCGTTTTAGCGATGCTCAATTCACCTTCTGAAATGTCATTCAACGGAATTTTTTTTCAAGATAGAAGGGAAGAGGGTTCCCTCGGTGCCGCTAGGAATATCAAGTCAGTCGCCGGCAATCTGAATAGATTGGCAAGCGCGCTGTGCATGGGGATGTTGGCAACGGTCGGTTGCGGCGTTTATTCGTTTTCCGGCTCGGCAAATCCTCATCTCAAAACCGTGGCAGTACCGATTTTTGACGATCAAACTGCCGAATTCGGCGTTAAGGAACAGCTCACAAACGCCATCATCGCGAGTTTCAATCGCGATAATACGTTGAAAATCGCCGACCGCCGCTTGGCGGATGTGATTGTCGCCGGCACGATTTTGCGCCTGAACGAGCAAGCCGGCGCATATACTTCGCAAGAGCAAGTGCAGGAGATTCGCGTTTATTTGACGGCAAAAATAAAATGTGATGATGTCAAAAAGCGCAAAGTTTTGTGGGAAGAGGAACTCACGCAATTTGGCGCTTACTCGCCGGGCGGCGCGAATTCCGGCGATCGCCAAAGCGCGATCGCTGAAGCCGTAGAAAAAATTGCCACGGAGGTACTCAATCGCACGGTTTCCGGCTGGTAATGTTACATTGTTGCAACGCTGGTGTGTGTACATATGATAACCCAATAAAAAAGTTGCGCTTTAGATTTGATTTACTTATAATCCTCGCCGTATTTCTAAAGATGAAAAGATTTTAAGGAGGTAGGTTTCAACCGCGGCCGCAACACTAGCAAATGGCGGCGGTGAACGTAAAAGTTATGCTAACTGTTTTAGAATACCTCGTTCTTTCGGTTTATTTTGTGGCCCTCGTGATTTTGTTTGTGTTTGGCGCGCACGGTTTTTTGATGGTTTATTACTTCAAGAAATTCCGGCAAGTCGTCGGCTTGCGCCCGAAACCGCTCAAACACCATCCCAAGGTCACGATTCAATTGCCGGTTTTTAACGAATACTATGTGGTTGAGCGCTTGATTCATGCGGTCTGCCGCATGACGTATCCTCTCGATCGTTTGGAAATTCAGGTTCTGGACGATTCGACCGACGATACACTTAGCCTCTCGCAAAAGTGTGTTCATGAATATCGCAGCCGCGGTTACAATATTTCGTTGTTGCATCGCGAAAATCGCAAAGGCTTCAAGGCTGGCGCTTTGAAAGATGGGCTGGCGCAAGCGACGGGCGATTTTATCGCAATTTTTGATGCGGATTTCATTCCACCGCGGGATTTTTTGGCGCGCACGATTCCCTATTTTGCAGATACCGGTGTGGGAATGGTGCAAACGCGGTGGGGACATTTGAACCCGAATTTCTCGATGCTCACGCGCGCTCAGGCCATCGGCCTTGACGGCCATTTTGTGATTGAACAAACCGCGCGCAACGGCGCGGGCTTTTTCATCAATTTCAACGGCACCGCTGGCATTTGGCGCAAAGCCTGCATTCTCGATGCCGGCAACTGGTCGGATGATACGCTTACCGAAGATCTCGATCTCAGTTATCGCGCGCAATTGCGCGGCTGGAAGTTCAAATACCTGCAGGATGCGGTCTGCTCCTCGGAATTGCCCGCGGAAATCGGCGCGCTGAAATCGCAGCAATTCCGTTGGACCAAGGGCGCGATCGAAACTTCGAAAAAAATTCTGCCGCAAGTTTGGCGCTCGGCTATGCCGTTGCGCCTCAAATTGCAGTCGACGATTCACTTGTCCAACAATCTGGTTTTTCCGTTTATTTTTATCGTCGGCTTGCTGAATTTGCCGCTGATTTTGCTGAAGAATGAAAGCGCGCACGATTACAGCTCGTATTTCGCCATCAGTTCGTTTTTCTTGCTGGCTTTCTTTGGCTCCTTGTTGATGTACGTTACCTCGCAAAAAGAGCTTTATCCCGATTGGCGCAAGCGTATTCTTTATTTTCCGCTTTTTATGGCCGGCAGTATGGGCCTGGCGTTCAACAACACGCGCGCGATTGTGCAGGGGTTGTGCAATCGCAAAAGCGAATTTCAACGCACGCCGAAATATCGCATTGAAAGCAACCGCGATCATTTTCTTGACAAAACGTATTTCAATGTTCGTGGATCCATGAAGCGTTTTACCGGCTGGGGCATAGTCGAATTGCTGCTCGCCTTCTATAGTTTTGCCGGTATCGTCATCTCGCTGAGCTACGCCGAATTTGCTGCCGTGCCGTTTCAGAGTCTTTTCTGCTGCGGTTACGGTTATATTGGATTTCTGTCGGTGAAGCATACGCTACTGCCCCAACTGCGCGAGAGATTCAACCAGCCGGTTTGGCTGGCCGGACGGACCAAAAGTGTTTTGCAACCTCAATAGATGTGACGCCTCAAGTATCGCCCCTAATCGGCGTCATGCAGGACGTTCTGAATCAAGGAAGCTGTCATGACTAGAGTTGAAACCGAGCGCCTGGAGTCCCTGCAAGTTTTGCTGCAGCAAAACCCGGATTCCCTCACCTTTGCGCGTGTGGCAGAGGCGCTGATGCGCAATGAACGCCTCGAAGAGGCGATACAAATTTGTGAAGAAGGCGTGCGCCGTCACCCGTATTATGTCACGGGCCATTTCGTGCTCGGCAAATGTTACCGCCAGAAAAAGCTTTATGATTTGGCGGAGAAGGAATTCAAGCGGGTATTGCTGTTTGATCCCAAGCATATCGCGGCGTTGCGCCATTATGGCGACCTCATGCGCGAGATCGAATGGGATAACACGTGTGAAATGAGCTATCGCAAAATTTTGCATATTGATCCCCTCGATGACTATGTGCAATCCGTGGTCAATGAATTTGCACGGCAAAGCCAGGCCGCTCCCGCGCCCTTGCCAGTTGTAGCAACGGAAGGTATCGCCGCAGCACCCGCGAAACCAACTGCCCGCCCGGCCAAAGCGCCGGTCACCGCGCTGCCCATCACCGATGAAGAGCTTCTGGATACCTCTTCAAAACGACGAGAGACCCAACCGAAGCCGGTGACTCCGGTTGTGCCGCAAGCTGATTTCGATCATCTGGAAGATCTGGCCGCGGCGAACGAAACGCCGGCAGAACGCGTGCAGCCCATCGCCGGCCCGCTCACCAAATCCGACGAAGCGCGCTTCTCCTCCATTCTCGATGACATTTTCAACGACGAAGTTTTGGAAGATGCGACGGAACGCTACTTTGCTCCGGAGAATGATCGCGCCCGCCCGGCGCCGCCCGCCGAATCATTGTCGAGCGAGGATGATTTCGACATTCAGCCGTTGAGCAAGCAAGAGCCGCCGCGCGAACGGGGTGTGAGCGAGCCGGCGCATACGCACGAGCCGGAAAAAAGCCCGGCAATTGAGGCTGATAACTATCAGGCGGAAGAAGAGCCGCCCTCACGGCCCTCGCAGACCATACCGGCGCGTTCAAGTGATTTTGACTTTGATTTTAGTGATGTGCCCCCAGCCGTGACTGCGAACAACGTCGTGCCGCAGGAGGCGATGGAGGAGCTGACGCCCAAATCTGCGCCGGCCCCTAACCGCCGCCGGCCCACCTCTGTGCGCATGATGGAACAATTGGGTGACAGCGTTGCGCCGCCCAGCGCCGAATTGCAGCCGCGCGATAAAATCGTCACCCCCACGCTCGGCGAGATTTATGCGGCGCAAGGGCAATATGCCAAGGCCATCGGCGTGTTTGAATTGTTGAGCAAAAAAGATCCCGCCAACCGGCAATACCGCGACAAAATCGATTACCTGAAAAAGCGCCTGCAAGAGACCCAGAATGCCGGATAGAATCGCGCGCTTGCGGCAGTGTTTGCGCGAGCAGGAGCTTGGCGCAATGATCATCAGTTCGCCCGCCAGCATCCGGTATTTTTTCGGCTTCACCGGATCGAACGCCATCGGGTTGGTCACGCCTGAGCAATGTTTTCTGGTGACGGATTGGCGCTATCGCGATCAATCCCGCGCCGAAGTGCATAACGCCGAGATTTTGATTGCCTACCGCGATCTCTTCGTTCCGCTCAAAGAGAAAAACGCGTTGCCGCCCGGAATCCGCGCCGGCTTTGAAGAGCATCATCTCACGTATTACCTGACCACGCAGATTCACAAACATTTTCCTCAAATCAAACTCGCCACCACCGATCGTTTGTTGGTTCAGCTTGCCGTGCCCAAGGAACCTGGGGAATTGCGCGCGATGCGCGAGGCCGCGCGTCTGGCGTGCATGGTTTGGGAGGAAATTCAACCGTATTTGCATG
>SZPB01000268.1 GCA_030263535.1 Cytophagia bacterium CHB2 | reverse complement strand
CCGCGTCGTCGGCGTTGTACGCGCCGACCGGACAAACTACGAGGCAGGCGAGACAACTCTCGCATTTGTCCGCATCCAGCGACGGCGGCTTGCCGGGCGCGATCGCCTCCGCCGGGCAAATTTGGAAACAGGCTTCGCAGGTCGAAGCGCGGTCGAGCGAGTGCAGGCAGCGGGCGGGATCCAGAACGATTGCAGAACGGTCCATGGCCGCGAAGCGCTCGGCGGCATCCAGCAGACTCACAGGGCGACCTCTTTGGGCATGGCGATTTTAAGTCCATCGGCGAGCGCCAGCAAGGAACCGTGTACGAGGTGGCCAATGCCGCGGTAAAAGTCGGTCTGCGCGTGCCGCTTGACGAGTTTTGCCCAGGAAGGTCCCCAACACAGCAAGTGTTCCGAAAGGAAATCGCGCTGGGCTTGTAGAAGTTCATTGAAAGCGGCTTCGTCATTTTCTTCAATTGCCTGTAAGGCGCGCGAAGCCAGATGCGCGATAAAGATCAATTCGAGGCCGATGTGATCGTCGGGTTCGCGGTTGATGCGCTCGGCTTGTAATTGAAATCTGGAGTACCATTCGCGCACTTGCAGGGTCTGCTCCTGAAAAACCAGTTTTTTTTCGCTAAAGTAAACCGATTCCCAGAGCGGGGCCAATACTTTATCCACGCCGATGAACAAATTCAAATGATCCTGTTTCAAGGCTTTCATCTCGGTTTCGGAAATGCCGTTCCGATTTTCATTTGCCCAGCGTTGAAGCAATTCGAGTCCGCGCTGCGTCTCCGCTTGATCCGCGCCAAGCGGCGTTTCGGCGAACACATCTTCGCGGATCAGCGTTTCCAGCCAGGCTTGATCCGGTTCCTCATAAAGTATCTTTCCGAGTAAACCGCACAACAAAGATTCGCCAACTAAAAATGAACTCCATTCCATCATCTGTGACATATTAAGCGCTCCCAAGACTCTATTGTTTTCGGTGTTTCTTTATCCAGAATACCATAAATAGCGGGATGGCGAGTAGAGACGCAAGTGAGAAAATGTAGGTGATGAAAGTAACCGTTTGCGCGACGCCGATTCCAATCTTTTCGAGCCAATTCCCTATCCGCGCGCCCAACGCGGGCTGTATATTTTCCGGCAGGGGAGGTTCGGATAAATTTGGATGTAAAGCCAGCGCGGTTGACGTATTTAAAGGAAGCGGCTGGGCCGATTCTTCAGATAGGGCGATCATCTCTCCGCTTCTCACCTCGACCGGAGCTTGGCCGCTGGCAAATTGGACTTGCGCCTGTCCCTGGTAGAGATAGAGCCAGGCGGTGTGATTGGGCGTGCGTTCGACGGCAAATTCGCCATCAGAGAGATGAATCTGCGCGCTGGCCGCGCGAATGACCAAGGGTTGGGAAGCGCTGTTCTTGCCCCAGACCCAGCCGCTGTTCAGGGTCACATCCAGATCCTGGAAACTGGCGTCCGTCTCCGGGGGCAGGGTGATTGTCCCGTTTCCCCAGGACAGTTTTTTCGTCTCCGTTTCAGGAACCAGCTGAATGTCTAACGCAGCCTGATTTTCGGAAATATGTTGGGACTGAGAATAGTATCCCGGCGCGGTAATGGTTATAAAGTTGGCGTCCCGGGGAAGGTTTGTTAGAAGGTAACCGCCGGTAGCAGGGTCAATGAAATACGAATCGCCGTGGTCGTCAATTCGCGCCCAGGCAAAAGAGACTCGGTCTCCGGATTCGCTCGTAACCGTTCCTACGAGCGGCCTGCTTTTTGCCGCGTTGAGAGACAGGCTTGCGTCGGGCGATTCGATCAGATCAACGCTGGCAACGGAAACGGCTAATTCTTTCTGAGCCAGGCTGGCAGGATCGAAGGCAATCAAATATTGGCTCACCGGTAGAGGGTCGAATGTGAAACTGTTTTGCGCAGACAACATGGTTTCATATACGGGGCCTGCAGGAAGTTGAACGGCTTTCACTTGCAAACCAGACAGAGAGATGGTATCCGGCGCGGTCAGGGAGCCAACGATCTGTCCCGTTTGCGCGGAGGCGGTAAGAGTCACCATATCGTGCGAGGTCGCGCCTGGCGACAATTCCACTTGTGTTGGCTGGCTGGAATACAGCACGCCGTTGATAATTTGCGGCGGGACGACGATCTGATATGAGGTCGGAGCTTGGGTCAAAGCCTCAAGTTCGAGAGAAGCTAAACCATCGCTGTCGGAGAGCGCCGTCCCATACCGCGCGCGCCATTCGTATAAAACAGTAGATGCGCTGACTGAAACTCCCTGGATCGGCGCGTGGGTTTGCGCGTCCACCACGCGCACGGGCAGCGAGGCTTTACCGCTGGTGTCTACGCTTACCCACCGCTCATCTGAGGCGCTGTTGCCAGCCGCGTCTTGAACTGTGACTATTAAGTGGACTATTCCATCTGGAATGGGGGCTTGAGGGCGGTATTTCTCATGACAGGGAAGACAATTTGGCGCTCCTGCAATTGCAGTGCGCGCTAATGCTCCTTGAGAATTAATTGCAAGCTTAAATTCGAAATTTCCTGTAGAAGAAGGGCGTGTAAATAGCGAATCTGTTTTCTTGCTCCCTTCCCAAATGTCCAGCTCAACTCGCAACGATGAGAACTCGGGTTTGTTAGAGAATACGCGTCCCGTAACGAACATTGGGGCAGTTAATCCGTAACGAGTGTAAAGCGTTTCGCCATTAGCAGGAGTGGCAATCAATATAGTTAAATCTTTGCTGTTGCGTGGCAAACCAGAAGCGGTAACCGGTAATGAATATCCCAAAGAAGAAGGTGTTGTTTGCACAGCGCGCGGGAAAGCCGGACACCATTCTAAACTGACGCCCTGCGTGTGGCATATCCCACAGCGCACATAAGCGACGCGCGGCGGTTCGATATTTCCGCGCGTATGGTGACATTTCCTGCAATCGGAAGTTGTAGATTGAACGTCTGCTTGAGACGTCGGTTTGCCAGTTGAGGATGCGGTGTCGATGCCTAGAGTCTCGAGATCCCAGATATAGAGCTGGTTTTCACTGCCAGACGCGAGAATTTTTCCATCTGGAGAAAAACCCAAGGCATAAATGAAGCCTGTATATCCTTGAAAAATATGAATCAAATTTCCGTCGCTAACGTGCCACAGTCTCACGGTTTCATCCACATTGGAAGAGGCTAATACGTTGCCGTCTGGCGAAAAAGCCAGTTCCAGCACACTGGAGGTATGCCCCTTGAGAATCCGCGCCAAACTTCCATCGGACATGCGCCACAAGCGTATGTTCATATCAAAGGAGCCAGAAGCTAACAGGCTTCCATCTGGCGAAAACGCAAGACAGCGTACCCAGTCAGTATGACCGGTGAGGGTATACAACAGATTCCCGTCAGCCACGCGCCAGACGCGCACGGTGTGGTCTCTCAACGCCCCCGCGACCAACTGTCCATCCGGCGAGATTGCCACTGCTCTCACACCCTGTGTATTCTGAGAGATCGTTAGCAGCAATTTGCCGTCAGCCACACGCCAAATGCGTAAAGTATCATCATCCGAAGCGGAGGCGAGCAGCGAGCCGTCTTTGGAAACCGAAATCTTTCGTACCCAACCTTGATGTCCTAAAAAAGTATCCGATAATTGGGCCTTCGACGCATTCCACAATTTGATCGTGTTATCGAAGAGTCCGGCTGCCAACGTGTGGCTGCCCGGTAGAAATAGGACGTTTCGCGCCGAAACTCGCGTATCAAGGTAATTTAGAGGAGATAGATTTTTTCCGTCGAAAATATAGATTCCCGAAATTCCTCCCACGGAAAGATATTGTCCATCGCTTGAATACGCCAGAGAATGAACCTCCTCGTATCCGCTTGACGAAAGTGGGATAACTTGTAACGCGCTCCCTTCTTGCGCGACAACGCGCTCTGTTTTCAGGATAAGCGCTCCGAGCGTCACACAGGCCCAGAAAGCGATGAAGACGCGAAATCCCATTCTCATGACAAATCCCTTTTGAAGGCCAACCAGGAGTGGGCGGTTAACCCACCCACTCCTGGAAGATGGAAACTACCGGAAGTTTTTACACGCCGATACGGAAGCTGCTGGCGTAAAAGAGGAAGCGGCCGATCACTTCGCCAACCAGCGCCAAAGCAAAGGCGCTATAGGCGAGAGTTGCCGACATTTTCTCCTGCTTGGCTGTTGAAGCGTTTTTGAAGAGGTAGGCTGCAAGTAACCCGCCTCCTGCAAAGACCAGGAGCAGACGAAGGACCAAAGCCCAGCCATATTCGCCAATCATCATACTGAGTGAACGAAGAGCGGCTGCGCCTTGCGTGCTGAGGAATGCCAGATAGAGCGGCATCGTGAGCAGTTCAAGGCCCACCAGGACGATCGAGGCGACGGCGATGCCTTTTATGATTTGACTGTCCACTGTCGCGTGTGTGAACACGAGAACCGCGGCTGTCCCGAGTACTCCCAGCAGGAGGGAGGTGGTAAAGAACGTGACCGGTGTGGCCAAGGTATTCCAGGCTGGCTGCGCGGGCAGCATATAGGTTAGACTCATGGCGAGTAAGAGATATAGACCCACGAGCGCCGTGATCCAGCCTATGATCATACGCATGAATTCAGTCCCGATCTTACGCCAGATGAGAAAGGCCAGCAAAACTGTCAGAGCCGTGAAAACGACTGCGGCCACGACTTCGCGGCTCATCCAGGAAGTAGCAAGGTTCGGCACCGCGCCGATGACGTGCGTAATCTTTCCAAGATGGAAGAGCGCGGCGATCAAGGCCAGAACCATCAGCGCGACCACCACGTAGATAGGCAGGTCCGAAATTGGCGCCGTGCGCTCCGGATTTGTTTTCCTGCCGGCAAAAGCTCGAACGGTCAGAGTCGCGATCAACATGCCGATTGAGAGCTGGGTGAGAAGGGTGAAGGCGATTAATGCCCATTCATGTGTGTTCATATTACAACTCCTCAAGATTCATCATGTGACCGCTAGTATCGCCGGTGACCTTGGTTGTATTGCTTGGGCCGTATACTACTGATGGCCTAGTGATGCTTGGCTCAGGTAACGGCGCAGGATTGTTGAATGTGCCATGTTCCGCTTGCAATTCATCCAAGGGGCCAAAGTCCATGGCGCGGTAGGGGCAGGCCTGAACACAGGCTGGCTTTTCGCCCTGATCTACCAAGTCATAGCACATATTGCATTTGGTCATTACGCCCAAATCCTCGTTGAATTGAGGCGCGCCGTAGGGACAAGCCCAGGAGCAATAGCGACAGCCGATGCATTTTTTCTCATCGATTAGGACAATGCCGTCCTCACGTTGATGAATGGCTCCCGCCGGACAAACCTGTAGACAGACCGGATTTTCGCAATGCATGCAAGCAGCTGACACGAAGTATGCATAAACGCTGCTTGGGATCATCTGACCGTTCTTTTGGATCCATTCGCCGCCTTCGTACTGGAAGACGCGGCGCCAACGAATGCCCATCGGCAGATCGTTTTTGTCTTTGCAGGCAATTTGGCAGGCTTTGCAGCCAGTGCATTTTGCAATGTCAACGTAAAAAGCAAGTTGTTTCGCCATGGTTCATCTCCTTAAAGTTTTTCGACCTGAACCAGATTCGTATGGAAAGCAGGACCGCCTGCGTATGGAGTTGGCCTGTGACTGGTCAATACATTGCCGCAGCCTCGTTTGTCGATGCCTTGCGCGTCGGGAGTGTACCAAGCGCCTTGAGGCATGTTGGTGGTGCCTGGAACAATGCGAGTGGTCACGTAAGCCGGCAGATGAACTTCGCCGCGATCGTTGAAGACGCGTACCATGTCGCCATTTTTGATGCCGCGCGCCTGCGCGTCCAAACAATTGATCCACAGCGATTGAGGGTGCGCTTCTTGCAACATTTCCACGTTATCAAAAGTAGAGTGCGCACGCGCTACATAGTGAGTGGTCATCAGCATGAGCGGGTACTTTTCGCGCAACGGATCGCTGACGCCCTCCCATTCAGGGATATATTTGGGTATAGCCGGCATCTCTTCAGGCTTATTTAGCGCTGCAACTGCTGGGGAGTAAATTTCAACTTTCCCGGTGATTGTGGCTAAAGGATGAGCCTCTGGGTCAGCGCGGAAATCTGCAAAGGCAACAAAGGGTTTTCCGTTCTCAACCTTGAAGATTCCGGTCTTTCTGAATTCTTCCAACGATGGGAAATTGGGGATACTTTGTTGCGCCGCTGCCACCATGTCTTTGATCCAGTCTTCACGGGTAAGATGACCATCGCGGAACTCATCGCCAATGCCTAGCCGATCTGCCAGTTGTTCTGCCACCCACAGTTGGTCTTTTACTTCATACATGGGCTCAATTAGTTTGTGGTTATAGAGCACCCAGGAGTGGTTACCTTTCATACCGTGTCCTTCGCCCGTGATGATGTAATCTGCTTCAAACCCAGTAGTTTCCGGAAGAACAATGTCGGCGAACTTGACGCTTGGGGTCATGAAGATGTCTGTGCAAACCAGGAATTCCAATAAACTTTCGTCTTCCAGGATTTTTTTTGTGCGATTGATATCGCCATGTTGATTGATGACGCAGTTTCCGCCATCATTCCACATGAATTTCATGTTTACTGGTAATCGCAAGTTTTTTGGGTCGCTGCTGGAGGCGGAACTTCCGCTCCCAGCGCCCCAAGCCACGCTTTCTCCGCGAATACCATCTTTTTCTGGCGTCATTTCAGTGCCGCGCAGAACGAAGTCCGTCCACAAAAAGCACGGAATGGAAAGCTTCACAGGATTCGGAGGGACAGGCATGCCAGGCATCGGAAAACTAGCGCCTCCTTGAATAAGACCCGGTCCGCCGCCTTGAACGCCGAAATTGCCTGTCATGGCAGCTAGAATGGGAATTGCGCGCGCAAACTGTTCTCCATAAGCGCGTCGTTGGGGGCCCCAGTTTTGCATAATGAGCGCGGGTTTGACGCTAGCAATTTCGCGTGCTAGTTTAATAATACGGTCTGTGGGAATACCGGTAATAGGGGCAGCCCATTCGGGGGTTTTCTCTACTTTATCTGGCCCGCGTCCCATGATGTATGCCATCCATGAACTGTTGGAAGGCGCTCCGGCAGGGAGAGTATCTTCGTCAAAGCCTACTGTATGTGTTGCCATAAACTCTTTGTCATACAGGTTTTCCTTGACCATGACGTAAGCCATTGCGGCAATCAAAGCCACGTCGGTGCCGGGATTGATAGGCACCCATTCAGCCTGCGTTCCAATGACTGTATCTGTCAATATTGGGTCAATGACAATGAATTTAGTTCCCTGCTTAGCGGCTTTCATCATCCAGTAACCAGCGTTATCTCCGCCGGCGCGAGTGACAACTGAATTTTCTCCAAAAAGAACGGCAAGTTTTGAGTTAAGCACATCGTCTGCGGAGTTGCCTGAATAGCCGCCGGTGATAAAACCAACTACCTGTCCATAGGCAGCTTCGCTGTAGGTGCCATACAAGTCAACATATCCGCCAAATAGCCTTAGTAAACGCTGAATGGCATTTTGTCCATCAGGGCCTGTCCAACAGACGCCCCAAGCATAATTGTTGTAGAATGCTTCATTGCCATATTGCGCTTTAATTCTTTTCATTTCAGAGGCAATCGTATCCAGTGCTTCATCCCAGCTGATGCGCTCGAATTTGCCTTCGCCGCGTTTGCCCACGCGTTTCATTGGGTATTTAAGGCGACCGGGCGCATAGACGCGGTAAGTTTGAGCGCGGCCGCGCACGCAGGGAATAGCGCGCGGATTGCCGGGCGTCTCTTCTTTGGTTGGATCAGGCACCAGGCGGGTGACTGTGCCGTCTTTGACCACCGCGCCTAAAATACAGCGGCCGCCGCAATTGTGGTAGCAACCTATCGTTTTTACTTCCTCAATGCCCGCGGCTGCCGCTTTCTCAACGGTCTTTAAACCGAAATTTAGTCCCCCAGCCAAGGCAGCTGTGCCTCCCAGAGCCGCGCTCCATTTAAGGAAACTGCGGCGGGTGAGCGCTACATCGGTCAAGGTTTTGGTGAGGATGGTTTCTTCAGTCATCATGTTCCTCCGAAGTAAAGTGAGGTGAAATTTTTACACTCGCAGAGCCGGATCTTCTGGCTTAAAAGGGTTTTGAAATTTACAGTTAGGATCTGTCCCTAGGCATTCTCCTGCTGAAGGATGGATTTAGATACTCTTGTGTTAATTTTCACCATCAGGATACATGATAACCTTCATCTCTTCATCCCCCCTGCGAAGCAAATCAGCCTCACCCCAAAGGATGATTCAAGTATGAATAAAATATGGTTGCAAAGGGATTAATTTGCCCCAGCTGCATTTATTATTATCTGCTAATTTTCCCTCGGCAAAACCAGACCATGCTTCAAAGCATAAGTGGCGGCTTGCGTTCGATTGGCGAGTTGGAGTTTCTCCAAAATATTTTTCAGGTGACTCTTGACCGTGTTGATGGAGATCGAAAGACTCTCCGCGATCTCGGCGTTACTGGCGCCGCTGGCGACAAACCGCAGAACCAACAGTTCTTTCTCCGAGAGCGCTTCTTCCCCGCTCTCGCCGTCAACCATGCGATCGGCCACGCCCTTTAGAAGCCGCATAGCCATCGAACGCGTCATGGCCGCCTCGCCGCGCGTCACCCCTTCCAGCAATTCGAACAATTCATCCGCGTCCAGACTCTTAAGTAAATAGCCGGCCACTCCCAGACGTACGGCTTCATACAGGTGTCCGTCGCGCTCGGAGGAGGTCAGCATCACAATCGCCACTTTGGGAAAACGCGTCCGAATCTCTTTAGCCGCCTGCAACCCATCCATTTGCGACATATAAATATCCATGAGGACCACATCGGGACTCAATTTTTCGGTCAATTGAATCGCTTCTTCGCCCGTTTCCGCCTCTCCCACGACCTCGACCAGGTCTTCACGCGTGCGCATCAGGCTGATCATCCCCTGACGGAATAGTTTGTGATCGTCTGCAAGTAAAACTCGAATAGACATGTTCAACTCCAAATCTTTTCTAGACGCCGATACGGATATGCGTCGCGTAGAAG
>SZPB01000267.1 GCA_030263535.1 Cytophagia bacterium CHB2 | reverse complement strand
AAGCCGCGCCTTGCTCACACAGGCGCTGGCTGCAACGCCGGAGGCAAAACTGCGGCAACGCCTCGGCGAACTGAATTTATTCCTGGGCGAACAGCGCGCGGCGCGCGACAACTTTGCCGCGGCCCGTCAGCTTTCCCCGCAATATCTTCCCAGCCAATTTTATCATGCCCTGCTGCAATGGCATTTCGGCGAACGCGTGGAAGCGCGCCGCGGTTTTGAAGCGCTGCTGCAATTCTATCGCACAGCGCCCTCGCCCGCAGCCGCCGAGATTGCGTTGGTGGCGCGCGCCTGCATTTATCTCGAACGGTTCCATGACGCCAATCGCTTGTTTGAGAAAGCCGTAAAGCAGGAACCGCACAATTGGCTGCTTTATCTTCCCTGGGGCGAACTCTTTCTCGAAAAATATAATGACGGCGAGGCCGCTTCGGTTTTCAGTGAGGCGCTGCAACAAAATCCGACATGCGTCCCGGCGTTGCTGGGTTTGGCGCGGGCGCAAGCGGCAAACAATTTGAGCGCCGCGCTGGAGAAAACTCAAGAAATTCTCGCCCAAAATCCTCAATCGCCTGCGGCGCGCACACAGGTTGCCGAACTCTTGCTGGCGGCGAATCAAGAAACCGAAGCTGCCGGGCATGTCACAAAAGTGTTGCAATCGTTTCCGCAGTTCGCTTCGGCGCTCGCGCTGAAGGCGGTGTTGGCGGATCGCAAACAAGAGGCGGCTGAAGTCACGCAAATCATTGCGCAGGCCGCGGCGCTCAATCCCAACGATCCTTCCGTATTAATCCGGCTCGCAGAAGATGCGGCGCGGCGTTATCTGTTTAAAGAATCCGTGCAATACTATCGCCGCGCGGTGGAGTTGGATGCGGAAAATTGGACAGCGGTGGCGGGGTTAGGCACGAGCCTTTCCCGCCTCGGGCAGGATCAAGAAGCAAAACGGCTGCTTGAAATCGCATACAAACACGATCCGTTCAATGTGCCCACCGTCAATTTGCTGAATCTCTTCGATGAATACGTCAAGTATGACACCATTCGCACCGCGCATTTTTTGATCCGTTTGCATCGCGATGATCGTCCGATCATTGGCGCGGAAGCCGCTGCCTTGTGTGAAGCCGCATATCAGGCCATGGCGCCGCGCTACCGCGTCACCCCGGCTTTGCCCATCACGGTCGAAATTTTTCCCAAACATGATGATTTTGCCGTGCGCTGTTTCGGGCTGCCGGGCGCGCAATACTTTTTGGGCATCTGCTTCGGCCCGTTGGTCACCATGAATTCGCCGCGCGCGCGTGATCGCGGCGACTTCAACTGGCAGGAAACGCTGTGGCACGAAATTGCGCATGTCATGCATTTGGAGTTGACCAACAATCGCATCCCGCGTTCGTTTGCCGAAGGTTTGGCGGTTTATGAGGCGGCGCAAGCGCGCAGCGAGTGGGGCATGAATATGGAACTGGCCATGATTCGCGCGTTGCGCGGCGACTATGTTTTTTCTCTCAGCGACCTGGATGAAGGTTTCACACGCCGGCCCGAACTGGTCTCGCTGGCATATTATCAAGCCTCGCAGATCGTCGAATACCTGGCGCAGCGTTTTGGTTTTGAAAAAGTGCTTGCGCTTTTGCCGCATTTCAAACAGGGCAAGAAAACTGAAGAGGCCATCAAACTGGTTTTTCAGCAAACCAGCGCGGAGTTCGATCAAAACTTCCGGCTCTTTTTGCGTGAAAAGTTTCAACCGGAGCGCGTGCAAACGGAGCTGCAAGCCGCGAAATCTTCCGACAAAATCATCGGTAAACTATTCGGCCAGCAGCGCAACACCCCGCCGGCCAAAGATGGCGAAGCGCTGCGCGCGCTTGCCGAAAATGAGCCAAATAATTATTTCGCAGCTTTGCTCTATGGCAAGTACCTTGCAGAAAACAAACAGGCCGGAGAAGCTGAAAAATATCTGAAGCAGGCAAAAGCCTTGTTGCCAGCTCATGTCGGCCAGGATAATCCTTACCTCGTGCTGGCAGATCTGTATTGGCAGCAAGGCCGCCAGGCCGAGGCCGTCGCGGAACTGGAGTTTCTCACCAGTCGCAACGGCGAAGCGCTTGAGGCTGCGTTAAAATTGACGGACTGGCAGCTTGCGCGCAAAGATAGCGCTAATGCCGCGCGTGCCCTGGCGCGCGCTCTGGCAATTTATCCTTATGACCTGAAACGGCAACGCCAGCTCGGCGAACTTTACCTGGCTCTGCGCCAGCCGGCCAAAGCTCTGCCTGCTTTTGCCGCCGTGCTCGGTATGCAGCCGCCGGATCGCGCCAACGCGTATTGCGCCCTCGCCGAAGCTTACCTTCGTCTCGGCAAACGCGACTTGGCGCGCAAACACGCCCGCCTGGCCCTCGAAATCGCTGCGGACTACGAACGCGCACAAGAAATTTTATTGCGCGCGGTGGAATAGATCAAACGCCTCAAGAGGTTACTTGAGATTAAATTTTGATTTCTTGAAACCCAATGTGACAAGCTGCAACGTGGCAAGGGTAAGCGCAAATGAAGAACATGAAAAATTAGCGTTTATTCGCGCCAATTCGCGGTTTGAGCAGGCTTACCGAAAAAGCAAATTCGTCCTGCTCAAGAGATGAAAATCTGATTGCCGCCGAGGGCGCCTTTCATGACTTGGCAAAGAACAATGAAATGCCTTTGTGTGACATGGCTCATGTTGGGTCTGGCAGCGTTCAGCAGCCAGGCGCAAACCCCGGAGCCTGCGAACGGCAAATCCAACGGCCACACGCCTGATGCCATGGCCTTCTCCTTCGTGCGTATCGAATGGGAGGGCGGGCGCACCGGTTTCGGGCGCGGTTTTGGCGGCAGAGGCCCGCTGTGGGCGCACGATTATCCCACCGCCGAACAAAATCTTTACGTCGCACTCGATGCCTTGACGACTTTGCCCATTACGTTCGAGAACAAAGTTCTCTCGCTGCGTGACGAAGCGATTTTTGATTTTCCCTTGCTTTATATTTGTGAAGTAGGTTATTGGACGCCGGACGAGGAAGAAGCCAAATTCTTGAGCGAATATTTGAAGCGTGGCGGCTTTTTGATCGTTGATGACTTTCGCAGTGACTTCGAATGGAGCAATTTTGTCCGGCAAATGCAACGCATCGTGCCGGAGGCGCCGCAGTTGCTGGAGCTTGATCATCCGGTGTTTCATTGTTTTTTTGATTTCACCGAGTTGGGCCTGCATTCGCCCTACTGGGGCCTGACGCCGCATTATTATGCCATCTTTGACTCCGAAGGCCGCATGATGGCTCTCATCAATTACAATAACGACATCGGCGACGGCTGGGAATGGCCGGAAACCGACCGCGAATTCTCGACCGAAGCCTTCAAGCTTGGCATTAATTATTTGATTTATGCGATGACGCATTGATCAGTGAAGCTGAATTTATTGCACGGACAACGGCCTGCCGTCGCGTCTGTGCCGCGTCTTTGATGAGCCTTGCATATGAAAAAAATTTTGCTGTATCTTCTCGCGTTGACGTTGCTCATAAACTTGCCCGAGCCGGTTCCGGCGCAAACGCTGCAACCGGAGGCCTTCACCTTCGTGCGCATCAAATACAATTCCGGCAAATTTTCTTACGGCTTCCGCCTTCGTTTTCAAATGTGGGATAGCTGGGAAGTCGATTACCCCACCGCCGAGGAAAATTTCATCAGCGTCTTCGAAGAAGTGACGAAACTGCCCGCCACCGATCAAGCGTTGGCCGTCGGATTAACCGATCCGCAGCTTTTCGATCATTCGTTCGCCTATATCCTGGAAGTCGGCTACATGCAGCTTTCGCAAGCAGAAGCCGATTCCCTGCGCGAATGGTGTTTGCGCGGCGGCTTCTTGATGATCGATGATTTTCACGGAACCGCGCAATGGGAAAATTTTTTGTATGAATTTGGCAAAGTGTTCCCCGATCGCCAACCCGTGCGCTTGCGGCCGGATCATCCGGTGTTTCATTGTTACTTCGATTTCGATCAGGCGCCGCCGCCGGTTCCGGGGCTTGGGCCTGTTATTCGCGGCACAACCTACGAATCCGATGGCATCGAGCCGCAATGCTGGGGCTTTTTTGATGACAAGAACCGTCTGATGGTCCTGGTAAATTTCAATGTCGACATCGGCGATAGCTGGGAACATTCGGCTGATCCCAAATATCCCAAGAAGTATTCCCTGGTCGGACATCGGCTGGGCATCAATTATGTTATTTATGCCATGACCCATTAATGAATAAGCGAAGCGGGCTTCGGTGAACGCATGCACGACGTTTCGGCAGGGCCTGCACCCAGTCCGGCTCATGAACAAAACCTCAAAACGAACCATCTGACATGGATCCCAAAACTTCTCCCGAAACTTTCGACGACAATCAACTCACCGAGCGTTTGCAACAAGCGCGCGACGCCATTCTGACCGAAATCCGCAAACTCATCATCGGCCAGGATGAAACCATCGAGTTGGTTATGATTGCCTTGTTCACCGGCGGACATTGCCTCATTACCGGCGTGCCGGGCCTGGCCAAAACGCTGTTGATTCGCACACTTGCCACGATTCTCGATCTTGATTTCAAGCGCATTCAATTCACGCCGGATTTGATGCCCGCGGACATTACCGGCATCGATGTGATCGAGGAAGATCGTACCACCGGCAAACGCATTATGAAATTCATCAAAGGGCCGCTTTTTGCCAACATCATTTTGGCGGACGAGATCAACCGCACGCCGCCCAAAACGCAGGCGGCTTTGCTGGAAGCCATGCAAGAGCATCACATCACTGCCGGCGGCGTAACCTATCATCTCGAAGAGCCGTTTTTTGTGCTAGCCACACAAAACCCGATTGAGTTGGAAGGAACGTATCCGCTGCCCGAAGCCCAGCTCGACCGCTTCATGTTCAATCTAGTGATGGATTATCTCCCGGAAGAGCACGAGGTGCAAGTGGCAACCACAACGACGGGCAATCTCAACCCGACGCTGAAACAAGTGGTGAGCGGCCCGGAGGTGCGCGCGTTTCAATCCCTGGTGCGCAAGGTTTTTGTTTCGCAGGAAGTGGCCCGCTATGCTGTGCAACTCGTGCGCGCCACGCGCCCGACAACGCCAAACGCGCCGGATTTTGTGAAAAATTGGGTGAATTGGGGAGCCGGCTTGCGCGCTTCGCAATATCTCATTCTCGGCAGCAAGGCGCGCGCGGTGTTGCGCGGCCGGGTCAACGTGTCAGTGAAAGACATTCAAGCGCTTGCGCTGCCGGTGTTGCGCCATCGTGTGCTCACCAATTTCTTCGCGGAATCGGAAAAAGTCAAAGCAGAGGATATTATCAAGCGCTTGTTGGAATTGACGCCAACGCCCAAATCCGGTTTATCCTGATGCCCCCGGCAAAAACGCGGCCCGTCATATTGGGTTTGATGATTTATACTGCTCTCGTGGCCGGCTGCTTTTCCAATGAAAAGCGTAAATCTCTGATCCGGCAAGCGGTGCACGAGGAGTTGCGCGTGCATCCGCGCGCCACGCTCATCGATCTGTACAAATCCTTTTTTCAGGGCGCTTTTGGCCCCGGCCACATGATCCCGGATCGCGAAGCGGCGCGGCGTTATTTGGAGGCCGAATTGCAGAACAGCGTCGCATTTGATTCCGTGTTGTGGCAGCCGGTTGGCGAGCGCAGGCAATTTTATCGCCTGAATCTTAAACTGGTCAAAGAAGGCATCATTCCGGCAGAGGCTTGTTTGGAAGCCTTTGTGCAAAGCGCCAACGCGGCAAAGCCGCCTGCGCTGGAAGAATGGCGCCAGGAATGGCAGATGATCGAATCTGTAATTGAGGACATGAACCTCGCGATTTCCAATTTTGACGAAGATAAAAACCTGCTGCAGCAAAAATTGGAAAGAGGAGAGATTATCGGCCATCACAGTGCAACCTTTGAAGAGCTTTATCACCCGCATTATCGCGTCGTGAGCCAACATCATTTTGAAGATTTGCAAAAACGGTTCCTGCTGCCGGCGGAATGAATTAAGCCTGGCAGCGCTCAACACAATTCGATTTTCAACTATGAAACCGCGAATACACGCGAATATACGCTAATGCATTGATTCGCGGTTTGAGATATAGGCCATAGGGCGCTCAAAATCAGAATGAAATTCTGGAAGTTTTTCGCCCATTGAAATGAAATCCCACAGAAAAGGTTTTTCTGTGGCAGCTCTACTTTTGTGGGCGATGTCCTCAAGGCTGCTCGAAAAGCTTCGATTTTCAGTTTGTCTGAAAATCGGTGTGGGAAAGTTATCAAGACGATATTGCTATGGCGCCTCGCCCGACATTACGCTTCATCGATCCGGAGATTCTCTCGCGCATCAAAGGCATGGACCTGCGCGCGCGCACCGTGGTCGAAGGTTTTCTCAGCGGCCTGCACCGCAGCCCGTATACCGGCTTCAGCATCGAATTTGCGGAATATCGCCAATACACACCCGGCGACGATCCGCGGCATATCGACTGGAAAGTGTTTGGGCGCAGCGACCGGTATTATGTCAAGCAATATGAAGACGAAACGAATTTGCAATGCAATATTCTGCTCGATCTTTCCGGCAGCATGGCCGGCACCAGCGGCGCCGCGCTTCGGCGGGAGGCGCAGGCGCGCGTGAGCAAATTCGATTACGCGCGTTATCTCGCAGCCTCGCTCGCGTATTTCATTTTCCAGCAGCGCGATGCGCTCGGCATGGTGGCGTTCGATGAGGACATTCGCCTGCAAATTCCGGCAAAATTCCGCCCCGGGCATTTGCTCAACATGTTGCGCGAGCTGGAAACGCTGGCCGTTGGCACTAGCCGGACAAGCAATGTCAAAGTTCTGCATCAAATTGCCGAAGGCATGAAGCGCAAAGGCATGGTGGTGCTGATCAGCGATTTCTTTTGCGATCTCAAGCCGCTGGCAAATGCCTTCGAACATCTGCGCTTTCGCGGCCATGATGTGCTGGCTTTTCAGGTTATGGATGATTTCGAGTTGAATTTTGATTTCAATCGTCTCACGCGCTTCGTCGGCCTGGAAAACGAGACGGCGCTGCTCGGCATGCCGCAGGCCCTGCGCGAGGCGTATTTGCAAAACCTGCAAGCGCATCAAACTGAATTGAAACGCTTATGCGGCGTCAATCGCATTGACTACACCCTGCTGCGCAGCTCGCAGCCGCTTGATTTTGCGCTGCACGCCTATCTCGCATCACGCAGTCAAAAAATATAGACGAACGTCTTATTCTCATGCTCGATTTTCTCACAACGCCCTATCTCTTCATCGGCGCCGGTGCGGCCGCGGTTCCGATCAT
Source organism: Cytophagia bacterium CHB2 (assembly GCA_030263535.1). Classification (NCBI taxonomy): domain Bacteria; kingdom Pseudomonadati; phylum Bacteroidota; class Cytophagia; species Cytophagia bacterium CHB2. Next base: position 1,817 of record SZPB01000267.1, on the reverse strand, counting down.
CATTCATTTGATCCATCGCAACCGGGCGGAAACCGTGTTTTTTGCCGCGATGCGCTTTCTCAACAAAACTCCGGCGCATTTGCTGCGGCGCCAAAAGCTGAAACAAATTTTGTTACTGGCGATGCGCATTCTGGCATTGGCATTGTTGGGCCTGGCGTTTGCGCGACCGCTGTTGGTGGGCGAAAAAGGCAGTCGTGTGCTCGGCCAGGATTCCCAAGCGCTTGCGCTCGTGATCGATGTTTCCGCGAGCATGGCCGCCGCCCGGCATTTTCAAAATGCTGTCTCCTCGGCCACTGAGATTATCCAGAGCGCCGGTGAAGCCGATCAAATCTCCGTCATCACTGCCGGCGCTGCGCTCGAAGTGTTGGCGGAAAATGCTGCGCCCAGCCAGGCGCTGGCAGCGCTGGCGCGTGCGCAACAACAGCAAGCCGCCAGCAACTTGCGCGAGGCCATTCAATTTGCCGACAACCTATTGCAACAGTCGCCCGTGCGCCGCCGGCGCATTTATCTCATTTCGGATTTGCAAGCGACCAACCTGCCGCTCGGCAATCTCACATTAAACAGCACCGCGGATTGCCTCCCGGTTGCCGTCACGCCGCGCTGGCAAAACGTGGCCGTGCTCGAGGGCGAGCGCGTTGAGCGCGAAGGCCGGCTTTCATATCTCTGCCGCGTGCGCAATTTTGCCGATATGAAACAAGAAATTGAAGTGCGGCTGGTTTCCGGTGCGCAAAGAGCGCGTCCGGGCATGACACAACGTATTACCCTCTCAGCCGGCGAAGAACAAACAATACCGTTCACGACAGCAGAATTGGGCACTGCCACCGCACCAACGGTTTATTTTGAAATCGCTGCGGCGGTTGATGATTTGCCGGCCGATAATCGTTTTTATCTTGCACCCAAGACCTTGGGCAAACATCGCGTGCTGCTTGCCATTGGTGACAGCAATGCGGAATTTTTTCTGCAGCATGCCCTCGAATTGCCCGGCTCCGGATATAGCGTGACGCGCACCTCGCCCAACGCCATCGAAGCGCTCATCTCCGAGGAATTCTCTGCAATCGTGCTGGCCGGCGTGAGCGGGGTGAGCAACAACGCCGCGCAAAAACTGGCGGCATATGTGCAGAATGGCGGCGGCCTTTTTATCGCCCTGGGTAACAAGCCGCCGAATGAAACATTCAACCATTTTCTCGCGGATCTTCTGCCGGGGACGATTACCGGCGCGGCCTCCCGCAGCCGTGAGCAGGTGGCATTGACAGAGATTGATTTTGCCCATCCCATCTTCACAATTTTTCGAGACCCGGCAAACGGGGATCCCAGTTCGATAGCCGTAACGACACATTATCAAACCCAAGCCAAAACAGCAGCAATCCGAATCGCGGGTTTCGAAGATGGGACGCCGGCGTTGCTCGAACTTGGCGTGGGCAGAGGCCGGGTTTTGTTGTGGACGTCGACGATTGATTTGAGCAGCGGCAATTTGCCGATGCGCGGCATCTTTGTGCCTTTGCTGCATCAATGGATTGGGTATGTTCGCCGTGCGGAGCCGCAGAAGGCCGCGACCTACGTCGGCCAGCCGATTTTGCTCAGCGATGAATTTGCGCCCGAGCACGGGATCACCATCACTCGCCCGGATGGCAGCAAACACGAATTGGAAAATGCCGGGCAATCCACCTTCTCAGGAACGACCACGGCCGGGCATTATCTCTTTGAACAAAACGGCAAACGCGTGTGGCGCGCGGTAAACCTCGATATGCGCGAATCCGATCCGGCGGCATTGCCGGTAGAGGATTTGCAAGCGCGCCTCTCCCGGCCCGACGAAGAAA